>NZ_PQMX01000035.1:0-70023 GCF_004368385.1 Burkholderia sp. B10
ATTCCCGCCCTCCCGCCGCCACACCCGCCGACGACTGGCAGGACGACGGCGCCTACGCGTCCGGCGCGCCCGAGCACGATTTTGCGGTCCGGCGCGTGACGCTGATCGTGCTGCTGGTGGCGGCGATCGTGCTGCCGTGCATTTACGTGTCGGTGATGGCGTACAACGACCTGAAGGCGCGCGAAGCGGCAGCGAGCGACGTGACGATGCGCACCGTGCGCGTGGCGGAAGAACATGCGCTTAAAGTGTTCGATCTGACCGAGACGCTCGATGCGCGCATCGTCGATCTCGTGCAGGACATGGACGACGCGACCGTGCGCCGCCAGGAATCCGACATCCACGAGGCGTTGAACACGATCGGCGGCGGCTATCCGCAGGTGGCGGCCGTGTCGATCTTCGGCGCGAGCGGCATGCTGCTCGCGAACAGTCTCTACTATCCTGCGCCGTACGCGTCGATCGCGAACCGCGACGATTTCGTCGGCATCCGCGACGGCAAGGTCATCGAGCACATCTCGCGGCTGATGATGGGGCCGCTCAAGCTCGAGAACATCCCCGTGTTCAACACGGGCGTCGCACGCCGACACAGCGACGGCTCGTTCGCCGGCATGGTGTCGATCGCGCTGAAGTCGTCGTATTTCAATGCGTTCTACCGCAACCTGCTCGGCGGCTCGGCCACGCCGATGACGATGGCGCTCGCGCGCTCCGACGGCGCCGTGATCGCCTCGTATCCGCCGCCGCCGTCGCTCGCGCACACCGATCGCACGGCCACCTTCGGCAATCCGCACAACGATCCGCGCGCGGGCGTCGTGCGGGTCGGGCACGACGACGCCGGCAGCGAGATCGTCGCGTACCGGCAGGTCGGCAGCTATCCGGTGTACGTCACGTGCGCGTATCGGACCTCGGCGATCTGGCACGAGTGGTACGAGCATCTGAGCGTGCTGTTCATCTCGATGTTCGCGCCGTCGATCGCGCTGTGGTGGGTGATCTGGCTGTCGCTGAAGCGGTTGAAGGCCGAAGAGCAGGCGTGGGACCGCTGGCAGGCGGAGGCGTCGATGCGGCGCTCGATCGAATCGGCGTACCGGCAGTCGCGCAAGATGCAGGCGCTCGGCAACCTGGTCGGCAGCGTCGCGCACGACTTCAACAACCTGTTGATGATCATCTCGAGCAACGTGCAGATCGTGCGGCGGCGCGGCGTCGCGCAGCTCGACAAGGAACTCGCCGCAATCGAGCGCGCGTTGAAGAACGGCCAGTCGCTCACGCGCCAGCTGCTCGGCGTCGCGCGCAAGCAGCCGCTGCACAACGAGACGATCGACGTCGGCCAGTGGCTCGGCACGTGCCGTGAACTGCTGAAGACGTCGCTCGGCTCGAAGTCGTCGCTGGTCGTCGCGATCGAGCCGGGCGTGTGGCCCGTGCGCATCGACGTCGCGGAGCTCGAGCTTGCCGTCATCAACCTCGCCGTCAACGCGCGCGACGCGATGCCGGCTGGCGGCCGCTTCACGGTCGGCGCACGCAACGTGACGCTGCGCCGCGAGGACGGCTTTCCGCTGACCGGCGACTTCGTGCAGATCTCGCTCGACGATACGGGCATCGGCATGGCGCCCGACGTGCTGGCGCGCGCGTTCGAGCCGCTGTTCACGACGAAGGGGCAGGGAATGGGCACCGGCCTCGGGCTGCCGCAGGTATTCGCGTTCTGCGAACGCTCCGGCGGCCTCGCGACGATCGACAGCGCGGTCGGCGCCGGCACGTCGGTGCGTCTCTATCTTCCGCGTGCGCGCGCCGAGGACATCGTCGTGCGGCCGCCGGCCGCGGTACACGACGGCGGCGCGCTCACGGGCCTGCACGTGCTGCTGGTGGAAGACAATGGCGAGGTCGCGGCCGGCACCGAGGCGCTGCTCACGCTGCTCGGACATCGCGTGACCTATGCACCCACCGCCGACGACGCGTTGCGCCTGATCGAGGGCGTCGCCGCGAACGACGCATTCGATCTGGTGATTTCGGATATCCACATGCCGGGCCGCCTGAACGGCATCGACCTCGCCGAGGCGGTCGGCAAACGCCCGGACAAGCTGCCCGTGATCCTGGTGACCGGTTACGCCGAGGAGCTCGACCGCACGCGCACCGTCAATGTACGCGTACTGTCGAAGCCGTTCGACATTGCGCTGCTCGACGAGATTCTGCTGGGCATTCGCGAAGCGCGCGACGATGCGCGGCACGACGGCCGCTGACCTGCGCGCGAGGAGCGAGCCGCGCATGGGCGCCGCTCGCGGGACGGGCAACGCGGTCAGGCGGCCTTGAGCGTGCGCACCCAATCGGCGTAGCGGTCGACGAAGCCTTGCAGGAACGTACGCGTGTCGTCGCTGATGATGCGGCCTTCGTCGTCGATACGTGACGGATCGTGCTTGATGAACATTTCCGGTTGCGTGAGCATCTTCACGTCGAGATACGCGAGCACGTTGCGCAGGTGCTGCTGCGCGAGCGCCGTGCCGACCGCGCCCGGCGACGTGCCGAGCACCGCACCCGGCTTGCCCGACCACGAGTTGTGCCCCCACGGGCGCGAGCCCCAGTCGAGCGCGTTCTTCAGCACGCCGGGAATCGAGCGGTTGTATTCGGGCGTGACGAACAGCAGCGCGTCGGCCGCTTCGATCGACTGTTTGAAACGCTTCGCGACTTCCGGAAAATCCGCGTCGTAATCCTGACTATAGAGCGGCAACTCGCCGATCTCGACGAACTCGAACGAGAAATCGGCGGGCGCGAGCGAAATCACGGCGTGCGCCAGTGCGCGATTCCACGAACCGCGACGCAGACTGCCGACGACGACCGCAATGCGATGAGACATGGCTTTCTCCTTCCGATGGGTAGGGAATCCGCTCGATTGCTTCCGAGCAGGCGACAAAGGTCTGTTTATAGGCAAGCCAGCCCGTGAGCCATCCCACGGGGCCGGGCGGCCGGCTTTCCACAAGGTTTTCCACAGAAATTGTGGATAACTTCGCCGTTAAGGTCTGATGTTACCCACCGCTCGCCGCCGGAATGCGCGGCACGCTGCGCGGGTTAGGGCAAGCATAGCGTAGTGGGCCGATACGGATCGCGAGTGCGCGACGGAAGATTGCCGCGCGGTGCCGCGCCCAGTAAGCTGCTGGCACCGCGATGCGCCGGGCTCGCCGGACGCAATCGGTACAAGAGACTTTCGACCCGCCGCCATGCCGTCCACGTACGACGATCCCGTTTATCTCGCCCAACTGCGGCGCGACCTGTTGCGCTTCGCGCGGCTGCAACTGCGCGACGCCGATGCGTCCGAGGATGCCGTGCAGGAGGCGCTGGCCGCCGCATGGTCGCATGCGGGTGACTTTGCGGGACGGTCCGCGCACAAGACCTGGGTGTTCGGGATCCTGCGCAACAAGCTGGTCGACATCCTGCGCGCGCGGCAGCGGACGGTGAGCCTCACCGCGCTCGATGCGGAGCTCGACGGCGAATCCGTGCTCGATCGCGAGTTGTTCCAGGACAACGGACACTGGGCTGCGCACACGAAGCCGCGGCCGTGGCCTCGCCCCGAGACGCTGCTACAGCAACGGCAGTTCTGGACGCTGTTCCAGGCGTGTCTCGACCATCTGCCGGAAAACATCGGCCGCGTATTCATGATGCGTGAATTCCTCGATGTCGAGATCGACGACATCTGCAGCGAACTCACATTGACCGCCAATCATTGCAGCGTGCTGCTGTATCGGGCGCGCACGCGCCTGCGCACGTGCCTCAGCGAAAAAGGACTGACGACCGAAGATGCTGCCGGGGAAATGTAAGGACGTGACGCGCCTGCTGTCGGATGCGCTCGACCGTCCGTTGACGCTTCATGAGCGTATGCGCGTGCGCATGCATCTGCCGGGCTGCAGCGGATGCAGGGCCTATCGCGGGCAGATCGCGGTGCTGCGGGTGGCCGCGCATGCGGCGGCGGGGGGCGAGGGCGGTGCGCCGGATGGCGGGGAAGAGTGACGGGCCGTGTCGTCGTTTTTGTCGACAAGCGCACGTGGTGGTGGGTTTGGGGCTGTTGTGGCCGCCGTTGTTGAAGGCGTCGCGGCCGTGCCGTGCCCGAGCAGGTGGAGTCGGTGCGTGCTGCACATCAACCGGGTGTCTATGCGCCTGGTTGATGTGATATGTCGAATATGCGTTATAGAAATTATTCGAAAAGCGCGCGCACCAACTCGGGCGGACGACCAATGGCGGCCTTGTCTCCATATACGACGATCGGCCGCTGCAGCAACACCGGATGCGCGGCGATGGCTTCATAAGCCTCCGCGTCCGTCAGGTTTGCGCGGCCCAGGTCCAACGTCTTGTACGGCTCCTCGCCGTCGCGGAGCATGTCGCGCACGGCGCAGCCGAGCTGACGATGCAGGGCTTCCAGTTCTTCGACCGTAGGCGGCGTTTTCAGATATTCGATGACGTTCAGTGGTATGCCAGCGACATTCAACGACTCGACGAGCGCGAGCGTTTCGCGGGATTTTGAGCAGCGTGGGTTGTGGTAGATCGTGATCATCGTTCAGAAGGGCTGCGGGAGAGGAAGGGGCGTATTGTAGCTAGTCTCGGTGCAAGCGCTTCAGGCAGGCTGTAGGGGATGGGAGGCCGCGTTTCGCGTGGCGAGACGTCTGCCTGGAGAGATGGGGGCGCTTGTGCGATGGGTTTATGCGCATAAAGCGGAAAGCGGGGGCGCTGTCCGCGGGTGTCTCACCTAGTCGTTGCGACCAATGTGGCGAACGGTGCGCGCAATTGCTACGAGCCTCGATGATTGCGCGAGTGCCAACGATGACGCGCCAGCGCGCCGTACGCCGGCCTTATGCGCATCGAGCGCCCCTGCGCCGAGGTGTGGCGCTTCGCCGGATACGTCATCCAAGCCATTGGGTGACGCGCAACCGCCTAGCGTGTCCTCCCGGCGACCGGAGTGCCGTACGCGACGGCCGATTTATATATCGCGCCGGGAAACGACCGTTGACGACAAGCACGCTCGCCGGTTTATGCGCATAAACGCCCGGAAGCGTATGCGGTTTGGCGAGCCGTGAAAGCAATCCAAGCATTGCTGTCGTCGTCGTTCCGCAGCCGCCGTCGTGGGCGGCTCGATGACTTGCCAGTACATTGCCTACTTCGAACCGAAGGCGCGTCGTCGGCCGTCGCCAGGAGCCGCGGAAGTTTATGCGCACAAACCCACGCATTCGCGCGCGGCGCCGGACGCAACCTGGCAGTTACGGAAACACCGTACCGATGGCGGCAATCGGCCCCCCTCCATTCGGGCAGCAACACGCTACCCCGCAGCACCTGCAGCGTTCGCTCGCATCGCTGGCGCGCGAACATCCTCCTTGGCTATCCATCCGTCGCCCCGGCCCGTTTATGCGCATAAACCCGCCTCCCAAATGCGCTCCGGCGACCCCACGATTCGCGTGAATCGTTGACCCAAACCTCCGTTCTTGGCTACCCGCCCGTCGCCTCAGCCGTTTATGCGCATAAACCTACCTGCCAAATGGCTAACCCGCATCTTCGGAACCACAATTTCATTGAAATATAAATGTCGTGCGGTAGAATTCCAACGACCAAAAACAGGAGTGAAAATTGGCCGCGGAAATCATTGCAGTCACTCAACAAAAAGGCGGTGTCGGGAAGAGCACGATTGCCATGCATCTCGGCGCGGCATTCCATGAAAAGGGCAAGCGGGTCCTCGTCATCGACGCAGACGGTCAAAACACACTGGTTCACTGGTCGAGTGCATCGGGTGACAGCGACGCAGGTATCCCGTTCCCCGTCGTCAACCTTGCGGAAGCCGGCGGCCAGATCCATCGCGAGATCAAGAAGTTCATCAACGACTACGACATCATCGTCGTCGACTGCCCTCCGTCGATCACGGAAAAGGTTTCCGGTGTCGTGCTCCTCGCGGCCTCCATCGCCGTGATTCCGACGTCGTCGTCGCCTGCCGACTATTGGTCGAGCGTCGGGCTCGTCAAGCTGATCCAGCAGGCGCAGGTGATGAACCAAGACCTGCGCGCCGTGTTCCTGCTCAACAAGACGGAAGAGAAGCGCATGCTGACCCGCGAGCTCAAGCGGGCTCTCGAGGAACTCGGCTTCCCGCTGTTGAAGACGCAAATCCCCACCCGCGAGGCATACAAGCAGGCGATGGCGCTTGGCCAGACCGTGCTGCAGATGAACGATCGCGGCGCGCGGCTGGCCGCCGCGGAAATCCGCGCATGCGCCGACGAAATCGTCGCCATGCTGCCCTGACTTTATGCGCATAAAGGATTCACATGAAACCCTCCCAATTTGCAAAGGGCTTCCAGGCGCGCCCGGACATCACGACGAGCGAGAAGCGCACGGCGCTTGATCGACTGAATGCCATCGACGGTATCGTCAAGTCCGAGACGGCTACGCCGGCTGCAACGAAATCGGCTCGAAAAGAGACGCAGCAGGCTGCGGCTCCCGAGTTCCTGCTCGACGCGTCCACCGACGAGTCGCCGCAATATCGCGCTTGGCGCCTCGAGCACCGCTATGCGCCGGGCCAAGTGATCGAACTGCCGCTGAAGGCAATCAAACATAGTCCGTTCAACCCGCGACATTTCTATCTGAAGTCGTCGATCGCCGAACTCGCAGTGAACCTCGCGAAGCAGGGTCAGCAGCAGGCGATTCACGTGATTCCCGACTACGACAATCCGGGCTCGTATTTCGTCAGCGACGGCGGCCGCCGCGTGCGCGCGCTGAAGGAAGCGAACAAGGAATCGGTCAAGGCGATCGTGATCGACGTGCCTATCGGGATCCAGAGCTACAAGCTCGGCTACGATCTGAACGTGCAGCGCGATTCGCAGACGGTGTTCGACAATGCCGTCGTGTGGCGACGCTTCCTCGACGACAAACATTTCCAGAGCCAGAAGGAACTGTCCGAACATCTCGGCCTCGATGAATCGACGGTCGCGGTTGCGCTGTCGATCGGCAAACTGCCGGAGTCGGTCATGCAGGAAATGGTCGCGCGTCCGGATCGCTTCGGCTCGAACATGGCGTATCAGGTCGGCCGCTATCACAATGCACGCGGCACCGAGGCGACGCTACGGCTGATCAACAAGATCGTGTCCGACGATCTCAGCACGCGTCAGGTATCGGACATCGTCAAAGGTCGCGTCGCGGCGCAGGAAACGCCGAAGCCGGCGGGCCGCCAGCGCTATGCGCAGCGCTTAGAGATCAAGCTCGGCGGCAAATCGGTGGGCGACCTCAAATCGTACGGCGACGATCGCATCGAACTGCGCCTGCGCGGCCTGCCGAAGGAGAAGCGCGACGCTATTCTCGAGCAACTCGAGCGGATGCTGTTGTCGGATTGACCGAGCCGGCCGGCAGGGCCTCGAGTCGCGCGGCCCGCTCGCCGCTGGACATGAGGCCGCCGGCCACGGTCAGTCGGAGACGCCGCAGGCGGGCCTCAGGCGGCCCGCGATTGATTCAGGGTAAAGGACAGCAGGTCGCCGTCCGTCGGCTCGCCCCAGGTCTTCTGGGCCAGCCAGTCGAAAAACGCCGTCTCGGCCAGCTTGGAATCGAGGCCGCGCTTGCGCCAGTCGTCACGTAGGTGCGAGCCCATCGTCGGCAACACTTCCGCCTCGAACGACTCACGCGCCACTTCGCGCTCCGCGTCGCCCTGCTCCTCGTACAGCACCTTCGCTTCCTTGCGGCGGAACGCGGCGAATTCGCTCAGCAGGCGGGCCTTCAGATCGTCGGGCTGCGCGCTAACGGCCTTCATGGACGGCGTGCCGGCCGGCAGCGTGTCGACCGACTCGACCGGCGGCGCATACCCCTTCTTCAACGCGTCCTTGAACAAGGCCGGCGCACTGCGCACCGGCGGCAGCGTCGTGCTGCGCATCCGCTGCTCGGTCATCTGCAGCGCCGCGCGAATCCGGTTTTCCTCGCTGTCGGCGTAGAGCGTCTGCGCTTCCTTGAGCGGAATCCCGAGCTTCACCATGCGGTCGACCAGCGTGCTGTCGAACACGTTCGGATGCTCGTCGAGCGCGAGCATCGGCTGCTTGCGCTCGGTCACACGGAACTGGATCTCGGCAACCCGCCGGCCTTCGCGATGCTCGATCAACTCGACGAAGATGTTGGTGACCGCATTGACTTCGGCGATCGCCGGACGCAGATAGTCGCGCTTGAAATATTTGTACTCGCGCTTCGCCTCGTCGCCGGCTTCCGTGTCCGGCGTGCCGGACAGGATCGGGCGCCACCACTCCCACGGCTCGCGCATCGTCAGGTGGCTCGGGTTCGTCAGGTAGCGTACGCAGATTTCATACAGCGCCAGGCCGGCGCTGCTGCGCAACTGGCTCTGAAACTGCAGGCTCAGACGCGCGTACTGCACCGGATCCAGCAGCTTCTTCTTGATCTTCGGCGCGAACGAGAACTCGACCCATACGCGGCGCGTCGACGGATCCTCGAGGATTTCCGCATCGGCGATCAGCGTCGAGATCCCCCACTTGCGGCCGGGCTTCTGGCTCGACGTGCCGGTGCTCCACTCGACCTGGACCGACACCATGCGACGCAGGTGTTCCTTCACCAGAGCGGTGTCGTTCGAGTCGAAGGCGGAATTGGCGACGATGTCCGACAACAGCGCGCGATAGGTATCGCCCGACTCGTCGGCCTGCTGCGCGACGGCGAGCAGCACATTGAACAGCTTGCGGGTCAGGAGGGTGATCTTGCCGCTCTTCGGCTGAATCGCGATCGCCTCGACGGCCTTCCGCAATTCGGCTGAACTGGCACTCACCACATCCACATCGGTCTTCTTGGCGCGCTTCGTGGCCATGCGTCGGGTCGGAGGAGAAGTTTCACGGAAGGATAGCGCCTGTGGTGATGTGCGTCCAGAACGACATGCTCACCATACGCGGTGATGCGGACGTGTCACGCCGCACTCACCCCAACCGACTCCCGAAAACCCTCACCAGTCCGGATTTACGGCGTTTCGGGCCAATCCAGATGTGTCGCGGGATGCGCTAACTTCACAGATTTTCGCCTGTGCCGGACACGTGCGCAACTTGCTCCCGTATCGGCTCACCTTTCGATTTGTCGTAATTTTACGACTCAGCGGGACCCGTGCCTCACCGGGACGTCAGCGGATGCTTCTGTGGATCCTGTATGCATGTACAGCGACGCAAACCGCACCCGCGAAGTCCGTCCGACGTAACGGCGATACCAGCCGAGGACCGCTCCCACAAGCCTGCCGAGATCGTTTCGCAACCGCGGGCGCGCATTGTACAGCGCCTGGAAACCGGATGTTCCCGAAAACGCTCACCTTATGGACTCCACAGACTGTGCGCGAGGAGCCGGGGCATCCCCGACACATCTAGGCTCAGGTATTCGCTCCTCCCGAAAACGCTCACCTTTTCGACGAATTCGACGTCGGAACTGCCACCAACGTCACTCCCGAAAAACCTCACCGTAACCGTCGCAGTATCAAAAATGTCAATCGCGCCCGGTACTTACGAGATCCTCTGGCTCACAAGTTCGGCGACACACCCTCCCGCAAAACCTCACCTGTAGCACCTATGAATCGGCACGGTGCCCCGATGGCCGCTCCCGAAAAATCTCACCTTTGCCAAAAAGAGGCACAGCAAAAAACCGATTTTCGCCGCCTCCCGTGGGCTTTCCGGCGAATCAAGACCCTCCTGGGTCCCGAAAAAGCTCACCTCTGATGCCTTTTTGTGCAACTGACACTCCTGAAAAGGCTCACCTTTGAAGTGCTCCTCCGGCCTGTGACTCGTCCCCCGAAAAACCTCACCTCAACGGAATCCCGCCCGGAAACCCCGCACTTCGCTCCCGAAAAGACTCACCTTTCCCCGGCCACAGGCGCTCGAGCGCACTTTTTCTGTGCAAAAACACCGTAGACTCCCGAAAAACCTCACAGTAAAAACCTGTGACGTCCCGTGAAACCTCACCTTTTGTCGGAATTGCCTAAAAGATGGGCAAAAACAGGGCGGGAAACGGAACCCGCAAGTTCTCACCCATCGCTGCACAGGCAGACAACTGTGTATGCAGGCGCCATGAGGGTTCTGGGGATGCGAGCTCCCGAAAAGCCTCACCTTGGCCAAATTTGATGTTTTACTGTGATCCCGAATCCGCTCACGACCTTTCCCGCATCGGCTCACGCAGCTCCCCGAACCCCATCACTTCTGCTCCCGCAGAAGATCACCTTGGCTCCCGTAAAACTTCACCTTGTCGGCTCGAAAGCCTTGCTGCATAAGGATCTGCGGTGGCGTTAACGTTTTTAACTAAGGGTTCAAGGGTGTTTACTTCTAATACTCTCAAGACTCAGTTCACCGAGTTTTCCACAGAGACGCTACTCGCCGAACACCGACCGTAGCCCAGATGCGCCAGCATGTGAAACATATCGGTGTTTTTGATGGCCTCCGGTATATCCTGATAAAACAAGGACTTGGCGGTCAATCTTCGCTTTGTTTCACGATATGTACGGTCTCTATCGACGAAAACGACGCACAGCCACGCCTGCCATACAAATTGACGTAAATTCGCCACGACCAACCAAATAAGGTATCAAAGAACACGTATTTCGTTATGATCGCAACATCGAACACCGACGAGCTCCATCATGACGCTGGATGAAATACGTGAAGCTATCCGACGAGAGCTGGAATCGCTGCGCGCAAGCGGTGCACGACGCCAGGAACTCTCGCTACACGCGTGCAAGCGCCTGTTCTTCGATCTTGGTATTCGGCCGTCGGCCGCGAACGTTCGCGACCTGACGCAGACCGGCAGCGCGAGCGACATCCCGAAGGACATCGATCATTTCTGGGAACGGATTCGCGCCGCGTCGAAAATCAAGCTCGACGGCGCAGCGATTCCCAAAGCAGTCGAAGAGAAAGCCGGGGCTTTGCTCACCGCGCTCTATGACGAGGCGCTGAAGGCAGCGAAGGAGAGTCTCGATGGCGATCGCGAGCAAATCCGCTCGAGCATGGTCGACGCGGAACAACGTTTACGCGACGCCGCGGTCCGCCAGGAAACGCTGGAAGCCGCAC
Source organism: Burkholderia sp. B10 (assembly GCF_004368385.1). Taxonomy (NCBI): domain Bacteria; kingdom Pseudomonadati; phylum Pseudomonadota; class Betaproteobacteria; order Burkholderiales; family Burkholderiaceae; genus Burkholderia; species Burkholderia sp. B10. Next base: position 11,025 of record NZ_PQMX01000035.1, read on the forward strand.
TGGCACGCAGCGAAAACCGCAACGATCAGTTGCAGGCGCGCCTGACCGAACTGGAAGTACAGCTGGCGTCGCAGTCGACGCACGGCTCGGCGAACGAAGCCACACTCCTCGCCACCATCGCACGGCTCGAAAAAGAACTGGCCGCGACGACGGGCCGAGTCGATGCCGAGCAGACGCAAAACGCTGCGCTGCGCGACCGAATCGACGCGCTGCAAGCCGAGTTGCAGCAACGCACCGAGCATTACGCGCAGCAAATCAAGGATGCGGTAGCCGAAGCCGAACGCCGGGTCAAACCGATGCTGGTGGAGCTGGACTCGCTACGCAGCATGGCGTCGACCTATCAGAGCGGCTTGCGCGATGTGCAGCGCAAGGAGTTCGATTTCCTCCAGCAGCTGAGCGCGGCGAAGGCGCGCGCCGATCGCCTCGAGGAACAGTTGCGCAGCCAGAGCGACGAGCTCGAGCGCGCAACGCGTGACGCGAACACGTTACGCGCGAGCCGCGGGATGAGCCCCGAGATTTCGGCGCTGATGCGGCGTCTGGCTGATGCGGGTCAACTGGACGCCGACGCGTTTTCCGCAATTGGGACGTCGCTGGATCACGAGGTGCCTGTACCGAGCCGGTGCCCGCGTTGCGATGGCGAGCCGGAGTTGTCGCATGGCGACAACGGGTTCGAAGTGTCGTGCCCCGAATGCGACCATGCATCGGGATTCTGGCCATCCCGTTTCGAAGCAGCTACGCGGTTTGCACGCGACTGACACTGCAGAGCAGCACTGCCGTCGCGCAAGGTGAGGTAATTCGGGACCGTCAAGGTGAGATTATTCGGGAGCTGTGCAACGGTGAGGCCCAGTGGATCAAGGCTGCTCACGGATCACACCCGTAAGCAGCCGGCCGCCCTTCAGTGAGTTTCGTCCCGATCCGCCTCATCACCGTTGAGGAGTTCCTCTCGCCAGTTCTTCCACGCACGGTGCAGCCGGTTCGATGAAATGGGCCGCACGAAGCCGAGCCATTTGCCGACACGTTCCGGCGGTACATCGTGCTCGAACAGCTCCGCGGCGTACGTGTTGCGGAGCGTCTGCGGACTCGCGCGCGCAGTGCGCGACGATGCGAGGCCCGCTGATTCCACGATCGCGTCGATCGCACGCAACATGGTCGCCTTGTGCATCGGTCGCCCGGCGTGTGATGCGGGGAACACGAGATCGCCGGCGATGTTTTGGCGCTTGCGCTCGACGAGCCAGGCTTCGAGCAGCGCGATCGCAAATGACGCGAGGTGGGTTTCACGTGCGAAATCCGGGTGCGTCGACGGAATGTGCAGCGATGTCCCACTCGTGTTTATGCAACTAATAGTAAGCACGCGCGCTTCGCCGGTTTTCACGCCGGCACCGAGAAACGCAGCGACGAGCGCGCGGTCGCGACGTTCCTTCCAGTACGCGGAGCCCGACACGCCGATGGGCGAAAACAGGTAGGCCAGCAATTTCGCGCGTTCGGCTGGCGTCAGGAAACCGGTCGGCTCGTTGTCGCGCGCGTGGCGCCACGTCGCTTCGCCATCCTGAGCGATGAAGCGGGCCGGGTTGGTCGAGGCCAGTTCGGTTTGCCGGATGTGATCGAGCACGCGTTCGATCAACCGCAAATAGCGCATGCGCTGTGTTTTTCGGATCGGTAGTTCGCCGACGAAATTTGCAATCGACGCGGTATCGACGGTGGCGAGGTTTTTCTGATTGGCGCGCAGCCAGGCCAGAAAGGCCCCCCATTGTGCGCGATAGACGTCGGCCGATGAGCGGCGGTATTCCTGCATGGCAAGCCACGCGTCGAATGCGGTGTCGGGCGAGACGATCCAGTCGGATGCGCCGCGGTCGAACAAGTCCTTTTCCTCAGGGCGTGCCGGGGTGTCGGGGGATGTTGGGAGAGACATTTGATTCATTCCGTTAGTTGCGTGCATGGTAGCCCTTTGCGCAACATCGCGGGCAGTAGCCTGGGCGAGCGCCGGCAGTCCGCGCTTCTCATGGCGAATATCAGTCGCCCCACGCCTTCGACGGACGGTGGACGCGCTCGCGGGCTGCATGGTTCTGCGCTTTGTCCGCTGCCTCGTACGCTAGCACCGCGAACGAGAACACCGCGGGCAGGGCGTTGGAACGGCCGAAGTCGATCGGATCGTCCGTCTCGGGAAAGGTCATGTCCGACGGTCTTTCGAACAGCTGCCGCATGCCGGCATCGTGCCGGCTCGCAAAGCCGAGATCGGCCAGCGCCTCGGCTTCGATGGCGTGCAGCAGGCGCCACGACAGCGGTACACCGTGGCGGATATAGCGCTCGGCTATGTGCCGAACGATCAGTTCGAGGTCGTGCGCGGCAGCCTTGAAGCTGAGCGCGGCCAAATCTTGTTCTTCTGTCATCGCAGGCTCCTGTCGACCGGAACGGGCGCCTCGGTGCGCCAACCCCGGCCATGCGTGGCGGAATGTTCGTACTGTACAAACATACAGTATTTTCCGCAACTGGCCAGTTGGCCGACTATCGGCAGCGTCAGCGATGGATCACGATCAGAAGTGCGCGCGCTTCGGCCTTGCCTGGATTGCGGATCGCGTGCGGTGTGTCGGCCGGGTAGCGGGCGGTGTCACCGGCTTTCAGGCGTCGGGTGGCCGCGGCGGCTTCGATTTCCATCGCACCCTGCAACACGGTCAGGTGTTCGCGGGTACCGGGCTCGTGTGCGTTCGATACGAGCGCGCCGCCGCTCGGCAGCGTCAGCTCGTACCACTCGAACTTGCCGGCGAGGTCGATCGGGCCCCATACGCGCAGCTGGTAGCGGCCGTCGTGGCCTGCGAGCGTCGGGATGTCGTGCGGGCCGTCCACGCGGATCGTCTCCGGCGCCTTGGGTTGCGAGAACAGCTCGTCGAGCGTAATGCCGAGCGCGTTCGTGAGCCGCCATGCAACGGCGATGGTCGGATTGGCCTTGTCACGCTCGATCTCGGAAAGCATCGATTTCGATACGCCGGCCGCGCGTGACAGATCGTCGAGGGTCAGCTTGCGCTCGTTGCGCAGGCGCTGGATCTGCTCGCCGACGCGGGGCGGCGTCGCGGCCGGCGGCTGCGGTGCGGCGCCGGCGGGTGTGCGTCGCGGCGCGGAGGAACTTGCCATTTGTTTTCCGTTCGCTTAGAGTTGTTCGATATTCCGAATTTAAGTTCGGAATATCGGATAAATGCGGTCAACCGAACGACCGACTATAACAGTAGCAGCCCGTCGCGCTGCCGCCACGAGTGGCGTGCGACGGCTTGCGAACCCTGTCAGGAGCTTTGCGATGCGTGATGCCTTTCTCGCCCAGGTGCGCGGGACGCTCGATCAGATCCGCGCGGACGGTTTTTACAAGACCGAGCGCGAGATCGCGAGCCCTCAAGCTGCCGCGGTGCGGCTGGCCGGCGGTGCCGGCGTGCTCAATTTCTGCGCGAACAACTATCTGGGTCTGGCGAACGATCCGCGCCTGATCGCCGCCGCGAAGGACGGCCTCGACCAGGACGGCTTCGGCATGGCATCGGTGCGTTTCATCTGCGGCACGCAGACCGTGCACAAGCAGCTCGAAAGCGCACTCGCATCGTTTCTCGGCACCGAGGACAGCATTCTCTATTCGAGCTGCTTCGACGCGAACGGCGGCCTGTTCGAGACGTTGCTCGACGAGAACGACGCCGTCATCAGCGACGAGCTGAATCACGCAAGCATCATCGACGGCATTCGCCTCTGCAAGGCGAAGCGTTTTCGCTACAAGAACAACGATCTCGCCGATCTCGAGGCCAAGCTGAAGGAAGCCGACGCGGCCGGTGCGCGTCACAAGCTGATCGCGACCGACGGCGTGTTCTCGATGGACGGCATCATCGCCGACCTCAAAGGCATTTGCGATCTCGCCGACCGATACGGCGCGCTGGTGATGGTCGACGATTCGCACGCGGTCGGCTTCATCGGCGCTCATGGCCGCGGCACGCCCGAGCACTGCGGCGTCGACGGGCGCGTCGACATCATTACCGGCACGCTTGGCAAGGCGCTGGGCGGCGCATCGGGCGGCTACGTCGCCGCGCGCCGCGAGATCGTCGAGCTGCTGCGCCAGCGTTCGCGCCCGTACCTGTTTTCGAACACGCTCACGCCGAGCATTGCCGCGGCGTCGTTGAAGGTGCTCGAACTGCTCGGCAGCGATGAAGGCGCGAAGCTGCGCGAGCGCGTCCGCGAAAACGGCGTGCGCTTCCGCGAGCAGATGACGGCTGCGGGCTTCACGCTCGTGCCGGGCGCGCATCCGATCATCCCGGTGATGCTCGGCGATGCGCAGCTCGCCACCAACATGGCCGACAAGCTGCTCGCCGAAGGGGTGTACGTGATCGGCTTTTCGTTCCCGGTCGTGCCGCGCGGGCGCGCACGGATCCGCACGCAGATGAGCGCCGCACATACCGCCGAACAGATCGACCAGACCGTGGCCGCGTTCGTGCGCGTCGGCAAGTCGCTCGGCATCGTCTGACGGAGGTGCGACCATGAAAGCACTGGCAAAGCTCGAACGCGCTCCGGGTCTCACGTTGACGCGCGTGAAGCGTCCCGAGGTCGGACACAACGACGTGCTGATCAAGATCCGCCGCACGGCGATCTGCGGCACCGACATCCATATCTGGAAGTGGGACGACTGGGCGCAGAAGACGATCCCCGTGCCGATGCATGTCGGCCACGAATACGTCGGCGAGATCGTCGAGATGGGGCAGGAAGTGCGCGGCTTCGCGATCGGTGACCGCGTGTCCGGCGAAGGGCACATAACCTGCGGTTTCTGCCGTAACTGTCGTGCGGGGCGTCGGCATCTGTGCCGCAATACCGTCGGCGTCGGCGTGAACCGCGAGGGCGCGTTCGCCGAATATCTGGCGATTCCCGCATTCAACGCGTTCAAGATTCCGCCGGAGATCTCCGACGATCTCGCGTCGATCTTCGATCCGTTCGGCAACGCGACGCATACGGCGCTGTCGTTCAACCTCGTCGGCGAGGACGTATTGATCACCGGCGCGGGGCCGATCGGCATCATGGCCGTCGCAATCGCGAAGCATGTCGGCGCGCGCAATGTCGTGATCACAGACATCAACGACTATCGGCTGGAGCTTGCGCGCAAGATGGGCGCGACGCGCGCGGTCAACGTCGCGCGCGAGTCGCTGCGCGACGTGATGGCCGAACTGCGCATGACCGAAGGCTTCGATGTCGGGCTCGAGATGTCGGGCGTGCCGAGCGCATTCACGAGCCTGCTCGAAGCGATGAATCACGGCGGCAAGGTCGCGCTGCTCGGCATTCCGCCCGCGCAGACGGCAATCGACTGGAATCAGGTGATCTTCAAGGGGCTCGAGATCAAGGGCATCTACGGCCGCGAAATGTTCGAGACCTGGTACAAGATGGTCGCGATGCTCCAGAGTGGGCTCGACCTGTCGCCGATCGTCACGCATCGCTTTGCCGTCGACGATTACGAGAAAGGCTTCGCCGCGATGCTGTCCGGTGAAAGCGGCAAGGTGATTCTCGACTGGACCGCGTGAGCGTCTGCAGCGGCACGAGCGGCGCGTTTGACGGCCGCCGCGCCGTTTCGTCTCGAGCGTTTGTCGAAGCCTGCCGCGCCGACAGACGCTTGAGGTGAGGATATTCGGGAGCCGCAATGGCATCTCGTATGACGCTGTAATCACCGTGCGCGTGCGTCATGTACGAGTGGTTGATCCGTGGCCGTGATGCATGCGTCACGGCTAGGCGGCAACGCTTCGCGCGCCGCCGCGCTTACGCGTCACTCCTCTATTCAACTTGCGGTGCTCGAAGGGCGCATGCTTTCCGCGTCATCACGCCGGCATGCCGTCGATTCGCCACGCCACGTCGAGCGCGAGCAGAGCGACCGTATGCGAGCTCACCATAAGGCACGCCGGCCCGCATCGAACGGCGAGCGGTGAGCCGGCTGCGATTCGGTCCACTCACCGCTCAACCCCCTCGGTTCCAGCGACAGGCTCGGCACGACGAGCCAGCGTTTCGGGCATCGCAGAGTGCGATGTCCGGTCGTTCACTATCCACGCCGGATATACCTCGAAGAGTCCCCATCGCATCGCATGCCGATACGCAAGCGACGCCTCTGCCTCGAGCCGGAAACCGACCACTACAAAAATACGCTCGCGCGCATCCACCCCTCATCCCACGACCGAAGCAACGCCCTGCCAGCCGCAGGGGTACTCGCTCCCGAGCTTGACGAGGTAGAACGATCGTTCTACCGTAAACGCATGAACACGCCCCAAGACCTCACCCCAGAACCACCCGTGCGCGACCGCCTGCTCGACGCCGCCGAGGCGCTGATCTACTCGGGCGGCATTCATGCCACGGGCGTCGACGCGATCGTGAAGCGCTCCGGTGCCGCGCGCAAGAGCTTCTATTCGAACTTCGAATCGAAGGAAGCGTTGGTCGTGGCCGCGCTCGAGCGCCGCGACGCGCGCTGGATGACCTGGTTCGTCGACGCGACGCTGGCGCGCGGCAAGTCGCCGCGTGCGCAGTTGCTCGGCATGTTCGACGTGCTGCGCGAATGGTTTGCGCAACCTGAATTCCACGGTTGTGCGTTCCTCAACGCGTCCGGCGAGATTGCGGACCCGGACGATCCGGTGCGAGTCGTCGCGCGGATGCACAAGGCGCGGCTGCTCGCGTTCGTGCGCGAGCGGCTCGACGCGTATGCCGATGAAGCGGCGATCGAGCGCCGCGGGCTCGCGCGCCTCGCGCGTCAGTGGCTCGTGCTGATCGACGGTGCGATCGGCGTGGCGCTCGTCAACGGTGATCCGACCGCCGCGCGTGACGCACGCGCAACCGCCGAACTGTTGCTCGACACGGTGTCGCGAGCAGCGAATTAGCGTTTCCCGACCGGCTGCGCGCGACCGCATGCAGCCTGAACCCTCCACAGGAGCATCCCATGTCCGTTTCCCCCGAAGTCCGTCCGCCCGTACCGCCGTTCACGCTCGAGACGGCGCGCCAGAAAGTGCGCGCCGCCGAGGATGCGTGGAACACGCGTGATCCGCAACGCGTGTCGCTCGCATACACGCCGCAGAGCCGGTGGCGCAATCGCGCCGAATTCGTGACGGGCCGCGACGAGATCGTCGGCCTGCTGCAACGGAAATGGGCGCGCGAGCTCGACTATCGACTGATCAAGGAGCTGTGGGCATTCGACGGCAATCGCATCGCGGTGCGGTTCGCGTACGAATGGCATGACGACGCGGGCAACTGGTTCCGCTCATACGGGAACGAAAACTGGGAATTCGACGAAAACGGACTGATGGCGCATCGCCATGCGAGCATCAACGATCTGCCGATTCGCGAAGCGGACCGGCTGTATCACTGGCCGCTGGGCCGCCGCCCGGACGATCATCCGGGGCTGTCCGATCTCGGGTTGTAACGCAACACGCAGGAAGACGCGCGGCGTTCGTGTTCAACGGTGAGGGAATACGGGAGCCGCGCTGAGGTGAGCGTTTTCGGGAGAACATGGCTTTAGCGCGCGACGGTGTGACGACTCGAGCGCGGCGACTCACCGATCGATCTTCGCAGCCAACGGTGCGATTGCGCGGACGCGCAAAGCACGCGTATCGACCAGACATCGACACCGTGCCTTGCGCCCAAGGTGCGCGACGACCGATCGTGCATCTCACCGCCGACGATCGTCCGCGCCGCGCGCCTTCCACGGAGTCCGATCAGCCGGCGATCCGCGCGGCGATCGCCTCGCCGACTTCCTGCGTTGCCGCCTGGCCGCCGAGATCGCGCGTGCGCGGCCCGTTGCGCAGTACGTCCTCGATCGCCGCGACGATCGCATCGTGCGCTTCGCGTTCGCGGCCCGCGCCGTTGCCGAGGAAGTCGAGCATCATCGCCGCCGACCAGATCATCGCGATCGGGTTCGCGATGTACTGGCCCGCGATGTCCGGTGCGGAGCCGTGCACGGGTTCGAACAGCGACGGAAACGTGCGGTCCGGGTTCAGGTTCGCCGACGGCGCGATGCCGATCGTGCCGGTGCAGGCCGGCCCGAGGTCGGACAGGATGTCGCCGAACAGATTCGACGCGACCACGACGTCGAAACGATCCGGCTGCAACACGAAGCGCGCACACAGGATGTCGATGTGCTGCTTGTCGACGGCGATATCGGGATAGCGCTCGGCCATTTCGGCAGCGCGTGCGTCCCACCACGGCATGCTGATCGCGATGCCGTTGCTCTTGGTCGCGACGGTGAGCCGCTTTGCGCGGCGCTGCGCGAGCTCGAATGCGAACTTCAGCACGCGCTCGGTGCCGTGGCGCGTGAAGATCGACTGCTGCATCACGACTTCGCGCTCGGTGCCTTCGAACATCGTGCCGCCGACCGACGAATATTCGCCCTCGGTGTTCTCGCGCACGATCATGAAGTCGATGTCGCCCGCCTTGCGGCCGGCGAGCGGCGACGGCACGCCGTCGAACAGGCGCGCGGGCCGCAGATTGATGTACTGGTCGAATTCGCGCCGGAATTTCAGCAGCGAGCCCCACAGCGAGATATGGTCGGGCACCGTCGCAGGCCAGCCGACCGCGCCGAACAGGATCGCGTCCACGCCCGACAACTGCGCCTTCCAGTCGTCCGGCATCATCTTGCCGTGCTGCGCGTAGTAGTCGCAGCTCGCCCAGTCGATCTGCTCGAACTCGAACCGGATGCCGAAGCGCGCGGTCACGGCTGCCAGCGCGCGCAGGCCCTCGGGCATCACTTCTCGGCCGATGCCGTCACCGGGAATGACGGCGATTCTGTAGGTGCTGTCGGACATGCAAGTCTCCTTTACTGATGAGGGGCGCCCGCGGCGTGCGCAGCGGGACATGCGGCCATTCTATTTATTTCCATTCAGATTAAAATCGCTCGAAAGGTTAATCCACTTTCCACGAATCGTGAACAAATCACCGAACCTCGACGACCTGCGCGTGTTCAGCCTGGTCGTGCGCCTGACGAGCTTCAGCGCGGCCGCCGAGCAGCTCGCGGTGTCGCCCGCGTACGTGAGCAAGCGGATCGCGCTGCTCGAGGCGCAGCTCGGCACGCGCCTGCTGCATCGTTCGACGCGCCGCGTGACGGTCACGGACGCCGGTGAACGCGTGTTCGCGCGCGCCGAGAAGATTCTCGACGACGTCGATCATCTCGTCGAAGACGTGTCGACCACGCGCACGGTGCCGCGCGGCACGCTGCGCATCTCGAGCAGCTTCGGGTTCGGGCGGCATGTCGTCGCGCCGGCGCTGCTGGATTTTTCCGCGCGCTATCCGCAGCTGAACGTGCGGCTCGATCTGTTCGACCGGCTCGTCGATGTCGTGGGCGAAGGCTACGACGTCGACGTGCGCATCGGCGACGAGATCGCCGATCACCTGATCGCGCGCCGTCTCGCGGCGAACTATCGCGTGCTGTGCGCGTCGCCCGAGTACCTCGCGCGGCGCGGCACGCCGCGCACGCTCGCCGATCTCGCGTCGCACGACTGTCTCGCCATCAAGGAGCGCGACCATCCGCTCGGCGTGTGGCGGCTGAACGTGCGCGGCGAAACGGCGACGGTGAAGGTCGGCGGCGCGTTGTCGACGAACCACGGCGAGGTGGCCGTGCAATGGGCGCTCGCCGGACGCGGGATCGTGCTGCGTTCGATCTGGGAAGCGGGTCCGTTGATCGAGCGCGGCGAGTTGCGTCGCGTGCTGCCGGACGCAATTCAGCCGGCGAACATCTGGGCGGTGTATCCGGAGCGTGTGGCGGCTTCCGCGAAGGTGCGGGTGTGCGTCGATTTTCTGGCGGATGCGCTCGCCGGGTTGAATGCCGCGGCGGGCAACGATGCGGGCTGAAATCGGCGAAAGGTGAGCTTTTACGGGGGCATGAGTGGCATCGGCGAATCATGCTCGCCTGCCGACTTGCCACCACGTACAGGTGCGACGGCCTGCGGCGGGCGCCGACGCGCGATCAGCGGCGAAGCACCCTGCAGGCTGACGATTGTGCCTGCCCTCAACCCAACGCCGAAGGCTCAAGCGCAGGACACCGGGTTCAAAGCCCAAACCTAAAGCTCACGTCCCCTGCGCCACACTCATCGCCCCGAGCATCAGATCGAGATTCTGCACGGCCGCGCCGGACGCTCCTTTGCCGAGATTGTCGAACACCGCGGACAGCAGCACCTGGCCGTGCTCCTCGTTGACGAACACACCGAGCCGCAGGTCGTTCGTCCCGTTCAGCGCTTGCGGATCGAGATGCGCGATCGCGCGGGTATCCGCGAGCGGCATGACGTCGACGTGGCGCGCGCCGGCGTAATGGTGCGCAAGACAGGCTTGCAGCGTCTCACCGGTCACGCCGGCGGACAGAAGACGCAACTCGATCGGCACGGTGAGGACGATGCCCTGTCGATAGGCACCGTAGGCCGGCACGAACAGCGGTCGGTGCGCGAGGCCGGCATGTTGCTGGATTTCGGGCACATGCTTGTGCGCGAGCGTGAGGCCGTAGATCTGCAGCGGTTTCGCGCGGGCAGCGTCGTTCGATTCGAACGCGTCGACGGCAGCCCGGCCGCCGCCCGAGTAACCCGACACCGCATGGATGCTCACCGGATAGTCGCGTGGCAGCAGTCCGGCCTGCTGCAGCGGCCGCAGCAGGCCGATCGCGCCGGTCGGATAGCAGCCGGGGTTGGTCACGCGCCGCGCGCCGGCGATGGTCCGAGCGTGTCCGGCGGCCATCTCGGGAAAGCCGTAGACCCACTCCGGGTCGGTGCGATGGGCTGAACTCGCATCGATCACGCGTACGGCCGGATTGCGGATGAAGCCGACCGCTTCACGCGCGGCCGCGTCGGGCAGGCACAGAATCGTGAAGTCCGATGCGTTGATCGCTTCGGCGCGCCGCGCGGGATTCTTGCGCTCGGCATCGGCCAGCGTGACGAGCCGCAGGTCGGTGCGATCGCGCAGGCGCTCGTGGATCTGCAAACCGGTCGTGCCTTGATCGCCGTCGATGTAGACAGTGGCGTGATTCATGATCGTCGTGTTCCGCGTTTCGGGCCTCGGGAAAGCCGTATCGTCCACTGAACGCCTAGAATTGGAAAAGTTGAATTTTCTGACCACAGGATTCAGAGTTCCTGAACGAGAGGTGGGAATGCGGGAGATCAGTCTGGACCGGCTGCGCACGCTCGTCGCGATCGCCGACCAGGGTTCCTTCGTCGCCGCTGCGCAACTGCTGCATCTTGCGCCGCCGACGGTCAGCCTTCATGTCGCCGAACTCGAAAGCAGGATCGGCGCGCCATTGCTGTCGCGCACGCGCGGCAACGTGCGGCCGTCGGCCATTGGCGCGGTGCTGGTCGAGCGAGCGCGCCGCCTGCTGGCCGACGTCGAAGCGACGCTCGACGACGTTGAGCGGCAAGTGCAGGGATTGACCGGGCGCGTGCGGCTCGGCGCATCGACCGGCGCGATCGCGCATCTGTTGCCGCAGGCGGTGGCGCGGCTGCGCGAGCGCCATCCGGACATCGACGTGCAGATCGCCGTGCTCACGTCGCAAGACACGCTCGCGCGTCTTGCGCAGGGCACGCTCGACGTCGGGCTCGTCGCGTTGCCGCAGCCGGCGGTCGCGGGGTTGTCGATTCGCGCGTGGCGGCGCGATCCGGTGCTCGCGTTTCTGCCCGCCGACTGGCAAGCGCCGGCGCGGGCGACGCCGGCGTATCTGGCCGCGCGTCCGTTGATTCTCAACGATGCGACCACCCGCTTGTCGCGGCTCACGACGGAATGGTTCGCGCTCGGCGGCCACCGGCCCGAGCCGCGCATCGAACTGAACTACAACGATGCGATCAAGAGTCTGGTCGCCGCGGGTTACGGCGCGACGCTGTTGCCGCACGAGGCCGGCGCGCCGCTGCCCGATGCGCGTATCGTCATGCGGCCGCTACGCCCGGCGTTGCGGCGCGAGCTCGGGATCGCCCATCGTGCCGGCCCGGTCGAGCGGCCGACGCAGCACGTGCTCGACGCGTTGTGGGCGCTCGGCGCGCGATAGCAAGTCGCGGGGGGTAAGCCTCCACTCGAAAGCAACGCATCGAGAGCGCCGCCGTGGCCGGCCATTACAGCCGATGCTCCTTCGCGAGCATCAGCACACGCGCCCAGCGCTGCGCATCGCGCCGGTCCATCATCGGCAACTTCCACTCGCTTCGCACTCCGTCGCGCACGCGCACGAGCAGATACCAGCGGCCGTCGCTCGGCTCGGCGTCGCAGCCGTCGAGCTGCGACAGCGTATAGCGGCCGTCCGCGCCGTCGTGCGACAGCCACAGCAGCCCTTGCGTCGCGGACACGCGCAATTCGCCCCATCCGCGCTGTTCGATATGGGTCCAGCCCGGCTCCCGCGTATTCGGTGCGATGTCGCGACGGCGCTTGAGCCACCACGCAATCAGCGCGATCACGGCGACGGCGGCGAGCACCGCGGCCGCGATCGCGACCGGCTGGCCGAACTGTGCGGCGATCACGTGAAACAGATGAACGGCCCCCCATCCGAGGGCGATGAGCGCAAACAGCGCAAGAAAAATCGGCATGTCGAATCGGAAATGAGAACGGGCCGGCGCAGCGCGCGCGGCCCGTTGCAGACGGCATCACCGGTGGCGGTGAATGTCGTGCGTGACGAAGCCTGCGTCGTTGACGGGCAGCGCGAGGCCGTCCTTGACCGCGAGCGTCTTGCGGATGTCGTCGAGACCCGCGGACCAGTGGTCGCGCATCGTCGACAGACCGAACTGGTAGTCCTTGTAGTGATGCTCGTAAGCCTTCTGCTGATAGATCAGATGCTGAACGTTGTACTTCTTGCCGCTCGACATCGCTTCGGCTTCGACGCACCACGGATCGTTCTTGCGCTGCGCTTCGGGCACCTGTTCGAGCACGTGCCGCAGCACGTTGCGAAAGCGCTGTTCGCGTTGCAGCGTATCGGTGACCAGACGCGTGCGGCTCGAATACTGCACGTCCTTCGTGCGTTCCGCGACGTCGGCCATGGTGCGCGGCAGCGGCCCGCGAGCGCTCCACAGATCGACCTGGAACGCGAGCGTGTCGCGGCGCGGATGCGCGCGCAGCACCTCCATCAGCGGCGTGTTCGACACGATGCCGCCGTCCCAGTAGTACTCGCCGTCGATCTCGACCGGCGGGAACGCCGGCGGCAATGCGCCGGACGCCATGAAGTGCTCGGGCTCGAGCCGGATGCGCGCGTTGTCGAAGTACACGAAGTTGCCGGTGCCGACGTTGACCGCGCCGACCGACACGCGCGTCTCGCCCGAGTTGATTCGGTCGAAGTCGCACAGCTTGAGCAGCGTCGCGCGCAGCGCGGACGTGTCGTACCAGCTGATCTTCTCCGGATGATCGGACACGCCGGGCAGCGGCGGCGGAAAGCGCGGCACGAAGAAGCCCTGCTGGCCCTGCATCATCGCGCTGGCGGCCTGCGATGCAGTGAAGAACGTGCGGATCTGGTCGATGCTGTTGAACAGCGCGAATTCGAATGCGGCCGGCATCGCGGGAAAGTACGCGGGCTGGCAGATCGTCTCCCAGAATTCGCGCAGCCGTTCGACGCGATGTTCGGGCGCGTTGCCCGCGATCAGCGCGGTATTGAGTGCGCCGATCGAGATGCCGGCGATCCAGTCGAGCGGAATGCCGGCCTCGTGCAGCCCTTCGAATACGCCGGCCTGGTAAGCGCCGAGCGCGCCGCCGCCCTGCAGGACGAGCGCGATCGTTTCGTATGGCAGCGACCGCGCCGTTGCCGGTGCACCGGCCTCGTGTCGCAGGTCCGTCGCATCGACGGCCTGCTTTTCTGTACGCGCGTGCGGTTTCATCAGTTGCTCCGGGAAATCCGCCGTCGACGGCGGGGATGAACGGAGCGACGTCGACCGACGCGCTCCGTTGCGAGAATAAGCCGTGGTTCGCGATGCGCCTCCGTTCCGGAGGCGCGCAAGGCGCGCGACGTTATTGCATGAACCAGCCGTGGCTGACGACGAACGACTGGCCGGTGAGCGCGGCGCTCGGGAACGCCGACAGGAACAGCACCGTCTGCGCGACGTCCTGCACCGTCGTGAACACGCCGTCCACCGTGTTGCCGAGCATCACCTTCTTCACCACTTCTTCCTCGCTGATGCCGAGCTCCTTCGCCTGCTCCGGAATCTGCTTGTCGACCAGCGGCGTGCGCACGAAGCCCGGACACACCACATGCGAGCGCACGTTGTGCTTCGCGCCTTCCTTCGCCAGCACGCGCGCGAGCCCCAGCAGCCCATGCTTGGCCGTCACGTACGCCGACTTCAGCGGCGACGCCTCGTGCGAGTGCACCGAGCCCATGTAGATGACGACGCCGCCGCGATCGTCCTTGTACATGTGCTTGAGCGCAGCCTTGGTCGTGAGGAACGCGCCGTCGACGTGAATCGCCTGCATCTTCTTCCAGTCGGCGAACGAGTAGTTCTCGATCGGGTTGACGATCTGGATGCCCGCGTTCGACACGAGGATGTCGACCGAGCCGAACGTCTCGGCGACCTTGTCGATGCCGCTGTTGACCGCGTCCTCGTTGGTGACGTCCATCGCGACGCCGATCGCCTTGCCGCCGGCCTTGTTGATCTCGTCGGCCACCGCGTTCGCGCCGTCCTGGTTCAGGTCGGCGATCGCGACGGCCGCGCCGGCCTTCGCCAGCTCCAGCGCGATTTCTTTGCCGATGCCGCTCGCGGCGCCCGTGACGACTGCGGTCTTGCCATTCAGGTTGCTCATTTCGAATTTCCCGTGGTGAAGGATGGACAGGGGAGGCCCCTGGGACGTGCTGGTTACTGAGCCAGATAATCGTAGACGACTTCGCCGAGCCCGAGCGTCAGATCGGCGACGATGTGACGAGCCTCGACGATCTCGAGCACCGGCAGGTCGGCCACCGGCGCCAGCGCGTGCGGCGCCAGCTCGAGCGACGCGGGGCCGGTCCACGCGCCTTTCATCTTGATGTCCTGCAGGTAGTAGCGCACCAGTTCGCACACGCGCGCGGAGCCGTCGACGTGCGGGATGATCTTCAGCAGGAAGTTCGGGCCGGCGAGACGCTTCATCTGCTCGTCGAGGTCGAGTTCCTTGTGCTTGTAGCCCATCGTGCCGGTCGCGACGCGCACCTTGCCGTAGTCGAGCGTGCCCAGGATGTGATCGGTGTTCACGTGCAGCGTCGGCGACGCGAGCTTCTTCGGAAAGCCCCACAGTTCGCGGCCGCCGGCGATCGGCGGATGATCGTCGAGATACATCGCGAGCGTGTAGCCGCCGGCCTGCCCGTTGTATTCGACCGGAATCACCTGGCCGCTTTCGGTGTAGTCGCCGAAGCCGGTCGAATCGGCCATCCGGATGAATTCGTAATGCACGAGCGGCTCGGCAATCTGTAGCGGCTCCGGGACGACCGCGCGCAAGCGCTCGGGATCGGTGCGGTACGTGATGATCACGAACTCACGGTCGACGAAACGATACGGGCCCATCGGAAAGGCCGGGCTGGTCAACGGCATCGCAAACGCTTTGGATCGGACATCGCTGGGCTTCATGCGGACTCCTTGTTGTCGAGCGCTACGGGGGTGAGTGGGTCTAAATCGTATGCCTGTGCGTTGCCGTTGTGCGATGCCGCATCGGGAATTAATTGTTGCCGATTTCGGATCCGTTGCGGCGTAAATGTTGAGACGAGTGAGTTGAACCACGGCGATCGCCCGCGATGGCCGCATTTCCGGGGCACGCAGCGATGCCGCGATATGAAAAAGGTGAGTATTTACGGGAAGGTAGGTGAGCCTTCGCGGGCGAAGGTGGCGCGGGAATATGTCAATTGTGTGAACTCTTGCTGCGGTGCACGTTCTAAGTGCGTTCGCGCGCGGACCGCTTCGGCTGCCGTCGTCGCGCGTTAACGATCACATAAGCGAGTGAGCACTAGCATCGTTCGCATCCGACCGGCGCGCCCGGTCTCCCCATCGGCCCACACCTGACCGGATTCATGCAGAACCTCAATCTCACCCTGTTCGACGCCGTCAATGCCGGCGCCGCGCCGCACCCCGCGGTGGCCCGCGTCGCTTTTTTCGCCGCCGACTGGCTCGTTTATGCACTGCCTGCGATGCTGCTGCTGACGTGGATCTTCGGCGAGCGCCCGACGCGGCGGCAGGCGATCGAAGCCGGCGCCGGCGCGTGCGTGGCGCTGGCGCTCGCACAGGTGGTCGGGCATTTCTGGTTTTCGCCGCGGCCGTTCATGGTCGGCGTCGGTACGCAGCTGATTCCGCATGCGCCGGACAGCTCGTTTCCGAGCGATCACATGACGTTTGCATGGAGCCTCGCGGCCGGCATGCTGCTGGCCGGTACGACGCGGCTCACCGGGTTCGTGATGGCCGCGATGGCCGTCGCGATCGCGTGGGGGCGCGTGTACGTGGGTGTTCACTGGCCCTACGACATGGTCGGCGGCGTGCTGGTGGGCACCGCCGGCGCGCTGGCTGCGCACCTGTACGGTTACCGGGCCGTCGATCTGCTCGAACGCATCGGCGACGCTGTGCACGCGGTCATGATGGGGCGCGAGCGCACGCCGTGAGCGGGCTGCGGCGCGCGTGAAGCGCCGGTTGCCGACGTCAACCGGCTGTCTTGGCCGCGTCGGCCGACGCCGACGTGCCGCCGCCCGCTTCGTGCAGTTCGGGCGTTTCGCCCGTATGCCGGGCGGCGTCGCGTTCGAGCGAACTTTCCTTGAGGATCGCGCACATCGCGACGAACAGCGCGAGCGCAACGGCCGCCAGGCCGCAATAGCCGGCGATCTTCAGGTGGCGAAGGAAAGGCGAAGCGGGGTTTGCTTTTGTCATGACCGGGCGCTCCTGGGCGGACTGCGGCGGCTGTCGCGCGACAGCGGCGTCGCAGACATACATATATACCAGCCGCGGCGCCGATGCCAAGCCCGCCGCGCGAAAGCGCCCGTTGCGTCAGTCTTCCAGCGTTTCATGCACGGCCGCTGCGCCGCGCTTCCAGTATGCGGCCGCGCGGATGCGCGACTTGTCGATCCCGCGCTCGCCGCTCAGGTGCTGACGCACCGCGCGCATCGATTGCGCTTCGCCTGCGGCCCACACGTATCCGTCGCCGGAGGACGGCAGCGGCAGCTCGCGCACCGCATTCAGCAGCGCATCGCCGTCGCTTGTGTCGGCTTCGGCGCGAAAGCGCCAGATTTCGTGCACGTCGGCACGCGTGTCGAACGCGATTTGCGCGGTGCGATCAACCACTTCCAGCACCACCGCCACGCGCGCGCCGGCCGGCAACTGCTCGAGGCGGCGTGCGACGGCCGGCAGCGCCGTGTCGTCGCCGATCAACAGATGCCAGTCGAAGTCGGTCGGCACGACGAACGAGCCGCGCGGCCCGCCGATACCGAGCCACTGGCCGACGCGTGCCTGCGCTGCCCATTGCGATGCGGGGCCTGGATGGTTCAGCACGAACTCCAGGTCGAGTTCGCAGGCGGCGCGGTCGAAGCGGCGCGGCGTGAAATCGCGCGCGACCGGTTTCGGCTCGCCTGCCGGGAATTCCGGGCCGTTCGCGCCGAGCGTCGGCAGCGCCGGTCGCTCCGCGCCGGGCGGCGGGAAAAACACCTTCACGTGGTCGTCGAACGACGACGATTCGAAATCCGCGAGGTCGGCGCCGCCGAGCGTGACGCGCAGCAGGTGTGGCGTGATCGCACGCACGCGCACGACTTGCAGCAAGCGGAATTTGAGCGGATGGCGCACGCGGGTCACGGTGCGCTCCGGTGTGTTCTGTATCAATCCGTGCTCCTGATGGTTTGTGGTGGTGCGGCATGGGTTACGCGCCGCTGCCGCCTTCGATTTCGGCCGTCGCGCGGCGCATGATCGCTGCGATGCGACGCTGCTCGTCGGCGTCGGCGGCGCTCTTGTGCAGCAGCGCGCGCTTCAGTGCCAAGCGAGCCGCGACGAATTCCGGCAGCCAGCCGGCTTGTGCATCGTCCGCTGCTTCGCTGCCCGCCGATTCGCCGGCGAACGCACGCCGCATGAATTCCATCTTGCGGGCGAGGTGCGTGAGACGCGCGAACAACGTGTCGACCCGTTCGCGCTGCGCCTCGAGATGCGCGCGGCCGGCGTCCGTCAGCGCGTAGCGTTTGCGGTTGCCTTCTGCTTGCGAGACGACGAAGCCGACTTCCTCGAGATAGGTCAGCGCCGGATAGACCATGCCGGGGCTCGGGCTGTAGAAGCCGTTCGAGCGCGTGTCGAGCGCCTTGATGAGTTCGTAGCCGTGGCTCGGTTGTTCGGCGACCAGCGCGAGCAACAGCAGTTGAAGGTCGTCGGAGCTGAACTGGCGGCCGCGCGGCATGCCGTCGTCACCGAAATCGCCAAAGCCGCCGCGTCCGCCACGGCCGCCGAACGGGCCGCCGCCGAAGGGATCGTGGCCGCGGCGATGACGGCCGATCGCGTGCCGCAGGCTGGCGAACCACTCGAGGCCGGGATGATGGCCGTGGCCGCGGCAGCGGGCGTCGCCATCGAAAGGGGTGTGTCGCATGATCGTGTCCTATGTGTCGGAAAACATATCTAAAGATATATATCGAAAGATAGGGTGTCAAGGGTGGGATTTGGGGTTGGATGGGTTTGAAGGGTGGGGCTCCACGAATGGGGCTGCTCCTCGCCTATTGATGTAAGGAATTGCAGCGCCGCGGCGCGCGACTTTACGCGTGCCGGTTGCCCTCGCATTCGTGCCGAGTGCAGGGAGGTCGCTTGCCGTGTCGCTCGCGTGCTGGCCGACCGCGATTGCGCATCGTCCGGACGCGATCGCGCCGAAGCCGCTCGGCCGCGATCGTGGCGTTCGCATTGACCGCCGTACTGCCATACCGATGGTTGTCGATAATTCGCCGACTGCCGTCGCCAACTGTTCGACGCATCCGATACTCATCCCGTCTGACCCATACGAATCCATGCGCCGAACACGAGTGCGGCTCTCTCGGCCGCGATGTGATCGACCAAATTCGATGTCTCGTTGGCCACGGTCCAAAACGCGGCCAAACGCAGCCCTCAGCGCACGCATTTCGCGAGCACCAGACCGTTCGCGATACCTCCCATCGCATTTCTCACTACTAAGATTCCGCCGCCGATCCGTGGTCGAGACAATCCGCTCCGTACGCAATTTTGCGTGCATTCAATTCGACAAAAGTTACGGATAGGAAAATGAAAAAGATTTTGGCAGCAGCGGCGCTCGCCGCAGTTTCGGCATCGACGTTTGCGGCGGCGACCCCGGGCACGATCCGGTTCCAGGGCGAGATCGTCGCCGGCGCATGCGGCATCAGCCAGGAAACGCTCGACCAGACCGTGTCGCTCGGTCAGGTTCCGTCGCACGTGTTCAAGAAGGTCGGCGATCGTTCGGAGGCGAAGAATTTCAACATCGTGCTCACCGACTGCGATACGTCGACGCAGACCAACGCGTTCTTCACGTTCACGGGCGCGTCCGACGCCACCAACGCAGACTTGATCGCCACGACCGGCAGCGCGAGCAACGTCGGCATTCGCCTGCAGGCGGGCGCGAACGATTACCTGAAGAACGGCACCGAGCAGTCGTCCCCGGTTGTGCTGTCGAAGAGCGGCAACACCGTGACGTTCGGCGCGATGTATGAGGCGACGGCCGCAGCGGTCACGCCGGGTATCGCGAACGCGGTCGCCAACTTCACCGTGCGCTACCAGTAATCGCCGGGAGCTCCTGGGGGGAGCTCGGCTCCCCCCGTTCCACGCATTCGTCCGGCTGATCAATGTGAACACCCCCCGTCGCCTTCTCGGCATCCTCGTCACCTGCCTGCTGACCGCCAAAACCGCGCACGCCACCGAATTCAACGCCGACTTTCTGGATGTCGACGGTGCGAAGGACGTCGACCTCGCGCAGTTCACGCACGCCGACTACACGGTGCCCGGCACCTATTTGCTGGACGTGGTCGTCAACGGCAGGCTGCTGGCGGCGCGTGCCATCGACTATGTCCAGGGCAACCAGCCCGGCACCAGCGTCGCTTGCGTGCCGGCCGACCTCGTCGCGCAGATCGGCCTCAAGCAGACGTTGCTCGCCACGCTGCCGCGCACGTACGACGGCCGCTGCATCGACCTGCTCGCGATCGACGGCGCATCGGTGCGGCACGACCGCGCATCCGCGCGCCTGCGGATCGCGATTCCGCAGATTGCGTTCGAATACAGCGACCCCGACTACATACCGCCCGCCGCATGGAGCGACGGGATCCCCGGCGCGTTGCTCGACTATCGCGTGATCGGCAACACGTCGCACGGTCACGGCACGCATTCGAGCACGGTGCAAAGCTATGGAACGATCGGCGCCAATGCCGGCGCATGGCGCTTGCGCGGCGACTATCAAGCGCAGCTCGCGTCCGGCGGCAACGCAAACTTCGGCGGCAGCTCCAAGACGTTCCAGTTCAACCGGCTATACGCGTTCCGGGCGTTTCCGCAGATTCGCTCGACGGTATCGCTCGGACAGAGCTATCTGAATTCCGACATCTTCGACACGTTCGCGCTCGACGGCGCGACGCTGCAGAGCGACGACCGCATGCTGCCGCCCGGCATGCGCGGCTATGCGCCGCTGATCACGGGTGTCGCGCATTCCAACGCGACGGTGACGGTGTCGCAGCAGGGGCGCGTGCTGTATGCGACCCGCGTGCCGGCCGGTGCGTTCGCGTTGCAGGACTTTTCCGCGAGCGTGCAGGGCACGCTCGACGTGACCGTGCAGGAAGAAGACGGCAGCGAGCAGCGCTTCACGGTGCAGAGCGCGGCCGTGCCGTTCCTCGCGCGCGCAGGTGAATTGCGTTACCGCACGGCGGTCGGCAAGCCGCGGCTGTTCGGCGGCGCGGGTATCGATCCCGCATTCGGTTTCGTGGAAGCCGCATATGGCTTGCCGCACGAGATCACGATCTACGGCGGGGCGCTCGGTGCGTCGGGTTATGCGGCGCTCGCGTTCGGCGTCGGCAAGAATCTCGGCGCGTTCGGCGCGGTGTCGGCCGACGTGACGACGGTGCGCGCCCGGCTGTGGTGGAGCGGTGAAACGCGCGTCGGCCGCTCGTATCGCTTCAACTATTCGAAGCACTTCGATTCGATCGATTCGGATGTGCGCTTTTTCGGCTATCGGTTCTCCGATCGCACCTACACGTCGTTTCCGCAGTATTTCGGCGATCCGACTGCCGCTGGCCTCGCGCCCGGCAAGCAGCGCTACTCGATCAGCCTCGCGAAGCGCGTGATGGACGTGTCGACGTTCGTGTCCTACGACCATACGAGCTACTGGAATCGCCCGTCGGACGAGCGGATCGGCGTGACGGCCGCGACGGCCGTGCGGATCGGTTCGCTGCGCAACGTCTCGCTGAACCTGTCGGCGTACCGCACTCGCGGTGGCGGCGGCAGCGGCAACCAGCTGTTCGTGTCGGCGACGATTCCGTTCGGTTCGCGCCAGACGGTGACGACCAGCGTCGCATCGACCAGCGGCGGCGGCACGAACGTGACGGCCGGCTATCTCGGCGGCACCGACAAGGGGCTCTCCTATTCGCTGTACGCGGGGACGACCAACGGCGCCGCATCGGCGAGCGGCAATCTGCGCAAGCAGTTCAGCTCGATCATCGCGAACGTGCAGGCGGCAGCCAATACGCGCTCGAACACGTCCGCGTCGATCGAACTCGATGGCTCGTTCGTCGCGACGCAGCACGGCGTGACCGCGCATGCGAACAGCTACAACGGCGATACGCGCCTGCTGCTGTCCACCGACGGCGTGCCTGACGTGCCGTTCTCGGGCACGCAGGCGAGTTCCGACGCGCGCGGCTACGCGGTGATCGGCGCGGTATCGCCGTTCAGCACGTTCGACGCGCGGGTCAACACCAATCGCGCGTCGTTGCAGACGACCGTGTCGAACCCGGTGCAGCGCGTCGTCCTGACCGACGGCGCGATCGGCTACGTGCATTTCGATACGACGCACGGCCGGAACGCGCTCGTCGTGCTGCGCTTGCCGTCAGGCAAGGACGCGCCGTTCGGCGCATCGGTGGTCGACCGTCGCACCGGCAAGGAAGTCGGCATCGTCGGCGAACACGGCGTGACCTATCTGACCGGTGTACGCAAGGACGCCGAGCTGGTGGTGCGCGTGGTCGACCGCGACATCTGCCGGCTTCCCGTCCTTCCTGAATCGATGACGCTCGGCGCCGATCCGGTTCCACTCGATTGCGCCGAGCCCGACACACTTTCCCGGAGATAAATGATGAATTCGAACCCGTTGATGCGGCTCGCGGCCGCCGTCGGCGTGACGATGCTGATCGCGGCTGCGACCGTGCATGCGGCCGTCGTGCCCGACCGTACGCGCGTGATCTACGACGGCGATGCGCAGTGGCAGAGCGTGACCGTGGCAAACAAGAGCGAGAAGTACCCGTACGTCGTCCAGTCGTGGATCGAAGACGAGCACGGCAAGAAGATCACGTCGCCGTTCATGGTGCTGCCGCCGCTGCAGCGGATCGAGCCGACGGAGCGCAACGTGTTGCGAATCGTCCGGTTGCCGGGCGATGCACTGCCGAGCGATCGCGAGTCGGTGTTCTATCTGAACATCCGCGAGATTCCGCCGAAAACGGATGCCGTCAATGCGCTGCAGATCGCGCTGCATTCGAAGCTGAAGCTGTTCTATCGCCCGAAGGGGCTGCAGCCGGCGGCGGACGAAGATCCGACGCTGCCGATGACGGTGCGTCTCGATCCGTCGACGCACAGGCTCGTGCTGGACAACCCCACGCCGTATCACGTCACGGTGGTCAAGCTGTTCGCCGGGGAGAGCAAGACACCGCTGAAGTTCGGCGGCCTGATGGTGGCGCCGATGTCGGCCGCGACCACCGACGTGGCAGGCCCGCTGCCGGCAACGCTGTCGGTCGTGCACATCAACGACTCCGGCGGCGAAACCGCCGTCAGGTACGCGTGCGATGCATCCGCATGCCGGAGCCAACCGAAATGAGCGCGGCGATTTCGCGCCGCGGCGTGCGTGCCCGTCTCATCGGGCTGTTCTCGCGCGTAATGTTGCTGCTCGGCTGCCTGGTCGTCGCGCAATCCGCGTGGGCCGTCCGGTGCGTGACGAGCGACGGAGTCGACCGGTTCGTCCAGCCGATCGGCTCCGTGCAGACCTATCCGATCAACGCACCCGACGGCTATGTGATCTGGATCTCGCCGACGCGCACGACCACCGGCTACTGTTACAAGGATCTTGGCGGCGAGTCGCTGACGTTCGACGATCCGATTTCGTTCTACGCGAACCCGAACGGCGAGAGCCCGCTGGCGTGGGGGCTCGAGATTGGCATCCGCTATCGCGGCGTCGACTATTTCGGGGCGGGCAACCAGCCGGGCACGGGGGTGCCGACCGGAATCGTCGTGCCGCCCTGTAGCCGTCGGGATTTTAATAAGTTGGGGGGATGCCCGAGGATTCCGGTCAGCATCACGTATCAGGTCGTCATCAGGAAGGCGGGGACGTGGGTGGGGATTCCGCAGGACAGCTATGCGGCGTTCCAGTTCGACGGCGTGAAGGGGATCAATGCGCGCAACACGAGCTTCCGGTACACCCTGAGCGGAATGCAAAACCTGAAGCCGTCACCCTGCGTCGTCGACGTGACCGTGACGCCCGAGCCGGGCCTCGTCGATTTCGGGAAAGTGAAGGCGACCCCGACGGGTTTTTCTCCGGAGACGCCGACTCAACCGTTCTCGCTTGCGCTGGACAAGCGGCAATGCGACACGCCCGTGAAGATTCAGGGGTACTTCGACACGCCGAATCCGGTGCAGGGCAACGTCGTCCTGCCGTCAGCCGACAGCGGCTTCGGCGTCGAGATTCTCGACCGCAACGGGCGCCAGGTGCCGCTGCGCGAGCCGTTCGATCTTGCGAACTTCTCGGCGACACAAGCGCGTATCGACGTGCCGATGAGCGCGGTGCTAAGGTCGTTGGGGACACCGAAGATCGGTCCGTTCACCGTGACGGCGACGGTGCAGATTCTCTACGATTGAGGTCGCCGGACACCGCGGAACGCGTCGCTCGCGCTGCGGGTGGTGAAGACGACGAAAGCGGTCTCTTCGTTATCCGCAGCGCGAGCGCCGGCTTGCCTCCCACGTCGGCGACGCACTTCCGCACGTGGCAACTGAGGACGGTACGCGCATCCATCGTGTTTGCGACGTTCCGACGCCGGCTTTCTTTCGACTACGTCGACGTCTACCGCAGCAAATCCCAGTCGCCGCTCGGCTACCGGCTGCCCGGCAGCCAATCAAAACTCTGCCGATACACATCGGGCCGCCCCAGCCTATTTCGCCCAGCCCGCCGCGATCCATAAATACAAAGCATGCCAAGCATGCGAAGTATGTATTTTCCCTATGCTTCGCACGCACCTACATTGTCGATATTCGATCCCTTTCGAGAGAACAGCGATGAATCCGACAAGGCCTGGCACGACGGCGGCCCATAGCCGACAAAATCTCGCTGACAAGATTCGGCAGTTCACCCCGAACTGGTTCGCGATGACGATGGGCAACGGAATCGTATTCCTCGTCCTTGCCGGATTGCCGTGGCACTTCGCAGGGCAGATGGCGTTGGCCCACACGCTGTGGGTGGCCGACAGCGCGCTCTACATGGTGTTTGCCGGCATGCTGTTGGCACGCTGGATCTTCTATCCGGAAACGATCCGCCCGATGCTGCATCACCCGCTGCAGTCGATGTTCCTCGGCGCCGTGCCGATGGGGCTCGCGCCGATCATCAACGGGCTGGTCATGTTCGCCGGCTCGCATGCGGGCGAAGCGGCGAGCCAACTGGCCTACGGCTTGTGGTGCGTCGATGCGGTACTGGCGCTCGCCGTCGCAGTCGGCGTGCCGTACATGATGTTCACCGCGCAGGACCATGCGTTCGAGCGCATCACGGCCGTGTTGTTGCTGCCGATCGTCGCGCCGGAAGTGGCGGCGTCGAGCGCCGCCGTCCTCGCGCCGCATGTCGACGCATACACCGCGCGCTTTCTGGTGGCCGCCGGGTACGTGCTGTGGGCCGTGTCGGTGCCGCTCGCGTTTTCCGTGCTGACGGTCGTGTTCTTCCGGCTGGTGATCCACAAGCTGCCGCATCGCGATCTCGGTCCGTCGAGCTGGCTGACGCTCGGGCCGATCGGAACGGGCGCGCTGGGCCTGCTCGCTCTCGGCCACGTCGCGCCCGACGCGTTCGCCGGCACGGCGTTCGAGGCGACCGCGCTCGTCGCGCGCGAGATCGGCGTGATCGGCGGCTTGCTGCTCTGGGGCACCGGCCTGTGGTGGCTCGCCACGGCGATGCTGTTCACGCTGCGGTATTCCCGCGACGGGCTGCCGTTCAATCTCGGATGGTGGGGCTTCACGTTCCCGCTCGGCGTCTACACCGTCGTGACGTTCAGTCTCTATCGGACCACGGGCTTTGCCGCGTTCGCCGTGCTCGGGATGGCGCTGGCGGCGCTGCTCGGCAGCCTCTGGTTGATCGTGCTGTCCCGCACGCTGCGCGGCCTCGCCCGCGGCGAACTGTTTCACGCTCCGTGTCTCGTCGTCCGTGCGCAGCCCGCGCTCGGTTGAACCCGTCGTCGAACCGCTGCCGCCGGCGGCACGTGCAACACGCGGCCGGCCGCAGCGCAGCTTTCCATCCGCGTCACCGAACCCAACCTCGAAGGAGATCCAGCATGTCCAAACCTGCCCGCCGTGTCGCCGTGACCGGAGCCGCCGGTCAAATCGCCTACTCATTGCTGTTTCGAATCGCCCGCGGCGATCTGCTCGGCGACGATCAGCCCGTCATCCTTCAGCTCCTGGAATTGCCGCACGCGCTGGACGCGCTGCGCGGCGTGGTGATGGAACTGGAAGACTGCGCCTTCCCGCTGCTGCAGTCGGTCGAAATCAGCGACGATCCGCGCGTCGCGTTCCGCGATGCCGATTACGCGATGCTCGTCGGATCGCGCCCGCGTGGCAAAGGCATGGAACGGCGCGATCTGCTGGCCGCGAACGCCGCCATCTTCCGCTCCCAGGGCGAGGCGCTCAACGAAGTGGCGAACCGGCAGGTGAAGGTGCTCGTCGTCGGCAACCCGGCCAATACCAACGCGTGGGTGGCCCGCCACTACGCGCCCGACCTGCCGGCGGATGCGATTACCGCGATGATCCGTCTCGACCACAATCGCGCCGTGTCGAAGCTGGCCGCCCGATGCGGCGTAACGGTCGATGCCGTCAGCCGCATGGCGGTGTGGGGCAATCATTCGCCGACCATGTTCCCCGACTACCGTCACGCGCTGATCGACCAGCAGCCTGCGCCGATGCGTGTCGGCGACGAGCGCTGGTATCTCGACACGTTCATCCCCGAAGTCGCGCGCCGCGGCACGGCGATCATCGAAGCGCGCGGCGCCTCGTCGGCGGCGTCGGCCGCCAATGCGGCGATCGACCAGATGCGCGACTGGATTCGCGGCAGCGGCGGGCGCTGGGTGTCGATGAGCATCGTGTCCGGCGGCGAGTATGGCATTCCGCGCGGCCTGATGTTCGGGATGCCGACGATCTGCAGCGAAGGCCGCTATCGCGTCGTCCCGGATCTCGAGATCGACGCGCTGGCGCGCGCGCGCATCGATGCGTCGGTTGCGGAACTCGTGGACGAGATGCAGGCCGTGCGCGCGATTCTGGCGCTGTAGCGCGATCCGAAGCGCATCGAAGCCGACTCCCGCTCGAACGACCCACCTAAAGGAATCCATCGTGCTGAACGCATTGAAAAAGAACATGGCCATGTCATTGGCGTTACTGCTGTTCGCGTGCGGTGCGTCCGCCCACGAAACGGCCGATCCGACGATACGGCGCGATGCGCGCGACGGCGTCGTGCGCCTGTACGGCGCAGGCGGCCCCGATACCGCATTCGCGAAAGTCGCGAAGGTCTTCACCGACGAAACGGGCATCAAGGTGGCAGTGACCGGCGGACCGGAGCCCACGTGGAGCCGCAAGGCGCAGGCCGATGCCGACATTCTGTGGGGCACCTCCGAAGAGGATATGGCCGGGCTGCTCGAAACCTACACGGTGTTTCGATGGGGCGACGTGACGCCGATCTATGTTCGCCCGGCCGTCATCGCCGTGAAGAAGGGCAATCCGAAACACATCCACGGCTTCGACGATCTGCTCGCGGACGGCATGCGCATCGTCGTCACCGAAGGCGCGGGCGTGGCGAATACGTCCGGCACCGGCACGTGGGAGGACATCGCCGGCCGCATGGGACGTCTCGACGACGTCAGGCGGTTCCGGCGGAACATCGTCGGATTCGGCAAGGGCAGCGGGCCGAGCTTCAGGATGTTCGTCGACAAGGACGCGGATGCCTGGATCACCTGGCCGGACTGGCCGATCACGCATCCCGACCAAGCCGATTACGTGAGCTTGTCCGCGAACCGGGCGATCTGGCGAGACGTCAACGTTGCGCTCGCCCCGGATGCCGATCCTGAAGCGAAGCAATTCCTCGATTTCCTGAACAGCGATCGCGGCGCCGCCATCATGAAGACCGAGGGCTGGGTGCGTTGAGCGGATGACGGAGCGCGACGGCGGAACGTGCGTTCCCAGGCGAACGGCCCGCGACACGTATGTCTTGCCGCAGTCGATATGCATGGCGGCCGCGCAGCCACTGCCCGTTTTCAACACACGCGATGACTACCTCACCTCATCTCGGGACGGTTACGTACGCACCATCGCACGCCGGGATACGCCGGTAGCCGACAAGCAGCCCCGGTTCATCCGCGCGTGTGGCTGCGGCGCAGATTTCAGTTTTGTCATCCGCGTGTTCGACTGAGGTCAAGTCGGATCATCACAATGGGAGCACTGAACAACGACCGTATCCGGCGACGTGCCTCGTGATCGCCAAGGATGCGCACCTCACCGCTTATGCAAGGTGTCAGCGATGAACGACCTGATCCACGAACCAACGGCCACGCTACGGCGCGCGGAATCATCCGGCGATGGAGCGAGGAGCGCACCGGCTTCGCGCGCTTGCCGATACGTCCGCACGGCTCGGGCCGCCGGTTCGTGGCGCGACGACGCGCGAGCGATGCCGTTGCCGCGAGCGGCAGGTGTCTGCCGCGACGGGAGATCGGCCGCCGGCGTTCCGGCCGCGCACGCGATGGCGTTCGGTTGCCGCCGTGCCGAATCGTGAATTGAACGTCGATATGACCGGCCTCATCCATCGATGCGGTTCGAGCAACCCTTCGTATAACTGGTGCAGCGCGTGTCGTTTCGATACCGTGGATTCACTGCACCGCTCGTGCGTAACGCTTCATGTTCCCGTCAGGTAGCCAGCCATGATTCTTTCGTCGTCGAGTCCTTGCAAGACAGCCGCCGGTTTCAACGTGCTTGCCGGTGCGCGCGCGTCCAGCCCTATTGCTGCGGAGCACGCGTGGCGCGAGCCGGGCGTCGGCCGCGATATCGATATCGCCCTTTCGCGCTGGACACGCAATGGCGCGCAGACGCTCGAAGTGGCGAACGACTGCGGCGAGAACTGGCACTGCATCGGCATCAACCTCAAATGCACGTCGTTGACTTTTTCGCACGCGGGCCGCACGCTCGTCGAAGGCCGGTTGACGGCCGGTACCGCGCAGATAACGGCGCCCGGCGTCGCGTGTCGCGCCGTGTTCGGCGCGCCGAGCGACGTGCTGCACTTGTTCGCGTCCCAGACGGTATTGGCCGAGTGCTACGCCGACCTCTTCGGCCGCCCCCATGCGGGCGACATCGTCATCGACGATCCGCGGCTGATCCGCGATCCGGCGCTCGAGCGGCTCGGTCAGGCGCTTGCCGTGTCGCACAAGGAGCACGCGGCATTGGGCAAGGTGTTCGCCGACAGCATCAGCCTCGCGATCGTGTCGCGCGTGGTCCTTCGCCACTTCTCGACCAACCGGAGCGAGGTGCGCGTTGCGGCCGCGCTGCCGTCGTGGCGCATGCGTCGCGTGGTCGAGTTCGTCGAAGCGAACCTCGCGGAGCCGATCGGCCTTGCCGACATGGCAGACAGTGTCGGGCTGACGCGGATGCACTTTGCCGCGCAGTTTCGTCGAGCCACCGGGTTGCGGCCGCACGAGTATCTGATGCGGCGGCGCATCGAGCGCGCGCAGCAGCTGCTGCTCGAATCACGCGACGGGCTGCTCGACGTCGCACTGGGCTGCGGCTTCCGCTCGCAAGCCCATTTCACGACGGTGTTCAAACGCTTCGTCGGAGAGACGCCGTTTTGCTGGAGGGCGAAGACGAATGTCGATCAATGAACGGGTCACGGCCTTCCTGGCCGTCAGCGATGGATTTCTTCGCGGCGCATCGAGCGACGCCCGCGCGATCGCGCAGCACGCTCGCCGCAACGGTTCAACCCATGACGCAATGAGGACGACGATGAACGTCTCGACCGATGTGATCGCGCTGGATCCGTGGCAGCAAACGCTGAGTCTGCTGTCCCAACTGTGCCGTGACGATCTGCGATTGCGCGCGCCGGCGCGCGAGCCGCTGCGCGCGCGCGGGATGGCGCATCGTGCAAACGTGCGAGCGAGCGATGCCGAGCGCCGAGCCGTTTCGGTGAGTTTCGTCGATCGTGTCAGCTCGACCGTGGTTACGATCGCATGGCGCGATTCCACGCACTGCTCGTATGGCGACCAGACCTGGCACGTGACACGCGCCCGCGCCAGCGGAGTGTGTGCGCTCAGCGGCGAACCCGTTCGCATCGGCGACGCCGTCTATCAACCGCGTGCGCGTCCGAAGCCGCTCAATGCCGGGGCGATGATTCTGGAGTCGGTGCTGCACGAAGCCGAAGCCGAAACCGAAACCGATCGCTGACGTCGGCGGCGACGCGGCAAGCACCCAACAAACGCAACACTCGCGTGCCCGCTCGCCGCGCGCAACGCCGTGCGAGCCCCGCGCGGCGCTGAGCACGCAACGCGGCGGCAAGCAGCAGGCTACTCGGCGCCCGCAGCGATCGCGGTGTTCAGCGTGCCGCTCGCCACGAGGTCGAACAATGCCTGGCCGCTGGGGGACAGCGAGCGCCCTTTCGCCCAGACCATGTGCAGCGGCCTGACGATCTTCATGTCGTCGACTTCGATGACGGTCAGCTCGCCGCGTCGCAATTCGTCCGTTACGCTGAGCGTCGAAATGTAGCCGAGCGCGTGCTGGGACAGCAGCATCCGCTTGATCGCCTCCGTATGGCTCACCGACATCAGCGGCTCGATTTCGAGGCCGGCGCGACGATAGGATTCTTCGACGATCGCGCGCGTGCCGGACCCCGGCTCACGCATGATGACGGCGCGTTCGGCCAGATCGCGCGCCCGTACTTTCTTGCCCGCAAGCGGGTGACCGGCCGCTGCGATGACGGCAATTTCGTCGGAGCCGATACGGCGGGCATGGAGAATGGACTCGTCGAACGGCCCTTCGATGAAACCGATCGTGAAGGTCAGGTCGTGCAGGCCCGCTTCCACGCGTTCGGTGTTCGTGACGGTCAGATCGATCGCGACACGGGGATGCAGCGCATTGAACCGCGCAATCGCTTCGGGGACGAAAAACACGCCGAGCGTGCCGCTGGCGCCGATCTTCATGTGGCCCGACCCGAGGCCCGCCAGCTCCGCGAGCTCTTTCTCGGCCGTATCGGCGAGCGTGAAGATGCGGCTCGCATACTCGTAGAGCAGCTTGCCGCCTTCGGTCAGCGCGACGCCGCGCGGCAGCCGGTCGAACAGCACGACGCCGATGCGATCCTCGAGTTCGCGGACCTCGCGGGTGACAGCCGGCTGACTGACGTGCAGTCGTTCCGCACCTGCGCTGATACTGCCGGCGCGCGCGACTTCGTAAAAGGCGAGAAGGTGAGTGAAGTTCATAGAGTGCGGGACAGAGGCCGGCTGCCCCGCGCGCCACGTATCCGGGCCGGGCTGCCCGGCGGGCGGCCTCGGCTGGACGGTGTACGGCACGTGCGGTCAGCTGCCGAAATAGGAATTGCAGAAGCTCGCCGGGCCGACGCACGACGCGCCTGCGCGCGTAGCCGCGTGAATGCGCTTGCCGCTTGCCGAGGTGCCGTCCGCCGGCGCGCTGCCGAAGCCGCTCGCCGCCTGCTGCTGCGCGGCGACCGTCGCTTCGGCTGCCTGGATGTCCGACGGATACCGAGGATCGTTTCCGGGTGCCGGATTATAGCCAGCGCGTTCGACGCGGACCAGATCGGCGCGGACTTGTGCGCGCGTGAGCGGCGTGTTGCTTTGCGCGAAGCCCGACGCAGGAGCGGCGAGGGTGCCGAGGACGAGCGCGATGCATGCGAGCGTTTTCATGATGAGACTCCTTCGGTTCGGTTGAGTACGCCGCAACGATCCCTGCCTCCCCGCGTGGGGCGACGTCGAGACCCGCCGAACGATCGTCGTGCCGCGCGGAGCGGGTCAGTCGCCCGCTCGGGCCGTCCCCGTCACCTTGCCGCGAAAGACCGAGTACTGATAAAGGTTGTAGCCGATCATCACCGGAAAGATGAAGCCGATGCCGATCAGCATGAACACCAGCGTCGCCGTATCCGACGAAGCCGCGAGAATGGCGAGCCTGCCGGGCACGAAGTCGGGATAGACGCTGACCGCGAGCCCCGTGAACGAGACCACGAAGAGCGCCACGGCGGCGCGAAACGGCCCGCGCACGCTGCCCAGATAGAGCGAAGCGACCAGCCACGCGAACGACAGTGCGGCGCACAGGGCCAGTGCCGCGAGCACCGGGAACACGCCGGGCTCGAGCCACCGCTCGCGTCCCACCGCGCTGCCGGCCCAGGTGGCCGCCGTCAGCACGGCCGCCGCCGCCACGGTGAGCACGGCGCACAGCAACGCGATACGACGAGCCCACTGTTCGAGGGCGCCCACCGTCTTCTTCGCGACGTAGGTGGCGCCGAGCAACGCATAACCCGTCACCACGCCGAGCGCCGCGACGCCGGAAAACGCGACGCCGAACGCGCCGGGCGCGAGCCCCGTGACGATGCGGCCGAGCATGACGCCCTGCGAAATCGCGGCCACCAGGCTGCCCGCGCCGAATACCGTATCCCACGCCGGCCCGTGCCGGTCGCCGTGACGAAATTCGATCGCCGCGCCGCGCATGATGAGTCCGGCGATCATCGTCATCACGGGCACGTAGAGGCTCTGCATCAACAGCGCGTAGGCGGCCGGAAAGGCGCCGAACAGTGCGCCGCCCACCACGACGAGCCAGGTCTCGTTCGCATCCCACACGTGGCCGATCGTCTCGACCATCACGTCGCGTTCGTCGCGCGTACGTTTGAGCAACGTGAGCATGCCGACGCCGAGATCGAAGCCGTCGGTGACGACATAGAAGACGAGCATCAGGCCGATCAGCGCGAACCACGTGAAGGCCAGCATCGAATGAGCGGAAGTGTTCATCGTCATTTCGCCCGCAGGGGCGCGCAAAGAGGTCGATAAGAAATCAATAGGTCACGGCGGTCGCCTGCTCGCGGACCGCGACGGCGCCGGGCAGCGGCGCGGCGAGGTCGGGGCCGCGCTTCAACCAGCGCCGCGCGAGCGCGAAGAACGTGACGATCAGCACCACGTAGAACGCGGCGAACATCGCGAGGCTGCCCGCCACCGGGGCGGCCGCCACGGCCGACGCGGCGTCGCTCGTGCGCAGCAGCCCGTAGATCACCCACGGTTGCCGCCCCACCTCGCGCACGATCCAGCCGGCTTCCACGGCGACGTACGGCAGCGGAATGCAGAGCACCCACGCGATGAGGAGCCTGCGCCTCGCGAGCAGCCGGGCCAGGTCGCCGCGCGCCTGATACACCGCGTACGCCGTCCACCCGGCGAGCAGCGCCAGCACGAAGCCGATGCCGGCCATCGCGCGGAACGCGTAGTAGATCAGCGGGATCATCGGCGGCTGGTCGGCGCGCGGGAAGTCGGCGAGGCCTTTCACCTGCCCGTGCAGCGAATGCGTGCCGATGACGCTCAACAGCCCCGGGATTTCGATCGACCAGTCGTTGCGCTGTCGTTGCCGATCGGGCCACGCCAGCAGCGACCACGGCGCGCCGGTGCCGGGTGCGTTGGTGGTCCAGTGGCCCTCGATGGCCGCGCCTTTCGCCGGTTGCGTCGCGAATACGCTGACGCCGCTCGAATCGCCGAGCCAGATCTGCAGCGGTGCCACCACGGCGAGCATGACGAGCGCGAGCTTGAACGAGCGCGCAAAGAACGCGGGTTCGCGGCGGCGAAGCATCTGCCATGCGGAGATGCCGGCGATCACGACCATCCCCGTCTCGATCGCGGCCACCCACATGTGCGACACGCCCCATGCCATGTCCGGATTGAAGATGGCGGCCACGTAGTCCGTCACCACCAGCTTGCCGTCCACCAGCTTCACGCCCGCGGGGGTTTGCATCCACGAATTCGCCACCATGATCCAGAACGCGGAGAGCGTGGACCCCAGCGCGACCATCGACGTGGCGAACAGGTGGACCTTCGGCGACACGCGGTTCCAGCCGAGCATCATCACGCCGACGAACCCCGCTTCGAGCATGAACGCCATCGCGCCTTCGAAGCCGAGGATGTTGCCGAAGAACGACCCGCTGAACTGCGCGAACCCGGCCCAGTTGGTGCCGAACTGGAACTCCATCGGAATGCCGCTCACCACGCCCACGGCGAAGTTCAGCACGAGCAGGCGGCTCCAGAAGCGCGCGTGGCGGTAATACAGCGCGTCGCCGGTGCGAATCCACAGCGCTTCGACCAGCAGCAGAAACGCCGAGAGGCTGATGGTCAGGATCGGCCACAGGATGTGGAAGATCGCGGTCATGGCGAACTGCGCCCGCGACAGGCTGACGACATCACTGAGCATGATCGTGCTCCCCGGCGTTGAGCGCCACGGCGAACGCGGCGGAGTCCGGCCCGACCGCGGCCGCGCGCACCACTTTGACCGGCACCGACTTGTACGACGGCGTGCGGCTTTGCGGATCGAAGGCGTCGAGCGGCACGAGCGGGTTCGCTTCCGGATAGTAGGCGCCGCAGCAGCCGTCGGGCAGCGAGTATTCGACCACCTTGAAGCCGCGCACGATGCGTTCGATGCCGTCGGCCGCGAGCGCCACGATGTCCACTCGCTCGCCGGGATGCAGGTTGCGTCTGCCGAGCTCGCGCGGATTCATGAACACGACGTCGCGCTGCCCGAACACACCGCGATAGCGGTCCGAGTGCGAGTAGAGCGTGGTGTTGTACTGGTCGTGGCTGCGCATGGTCGTGAGCCGCAGCGCATCGGGATCGTCGTGATGAAGGTCTTCATCGAGGCCGCTGAACACGAAGAAATTCGCGCGTCCGCTCGGTGTGGCCCACACGCGCTCGCGCGCCGTGGAAGCCAGATGGAAACCGCCCGGCACACGAATGCGTTCGTTGTAGGCCTGGAAGATCGGCAACACGGTTTCGATGGCGTCGCGAATGCGGTCGTAGTTCGCGACCAGCTGCTCCCAGGGCACGCGCGACGCATGACCGAGCGTCGCGCGGGCGATGCCGGCGACGATCGCCGGCTCGCTGCGGAGGTGGGCCGAGGCCGGCGCATTGCGCCCGGCGGACGCGTGGACCATCGACATCGAATCCTCGACGGTGATCGATTGCGGCCCGTCGGCCTGCAGGTCGATTTCGGTGCGGCCGAGACACGGCAGGATCAGCGCGTCCTTGCCATGCACGAGATGGCTGCGGTTGAGCTTGGTCGCCACGTGCACGGTCAGGTCGAGCGTGCGCATCGCGGCCTGCACGCGGACCCAGTCGGGCACGGCCGCCGCGAAGTTGCCGCCCAGCGCGATGAAGACGCGCGCGTAGCCGCGCATCATCGAATCGATGGCGGCCAGCACGTCGTGGCCGTGCGCGGCGGGCGGGCGAAAGCCGAAGGCGCGCTCGATGCCGTCCATCAGCGCGGGCGTGGGCTTTTCGGTGATGCCGACCGTGCGGTTGCCCTGCACGTTCGAGTGGCCGCGAACCGGGCAGATGCCCGCGCCCGGACGGCCGATATTGCCGCGCAACAGCGCCAGATTCGCGATCTGCTGCACGTTCTCCGTGCCGCGCCGATGCTGCGTGAGCCCCATGCCGTAGACCAGAATCACGTTGCGCGCCTGCATGTAGACCTGCGCGGCGTTCGCGATGTCGGCGTGCGAGAGCCCGGCGTGGCGTTCTATCGCGTCCCACGACGTGGCGCGCAGGTCGGCCAGCAACGCGTCGATGCCGACGGTGTGGCCGGCGATGAAGGTGGTGTCGAGGATGCGCGGCGCGCCTGCGGCGAGCGCGGCATCGTCCGCTTCGACGAGCGCTTTCATCATGCCCTTGAGCACGGCCACGTCGCCGCCCACGCGCACCTGATAGAGGAACGTGCTGATGGGCGTGGAGCCGAGCGTCGCCATTTCGAGCGGGTCTTGCGGCGCGGCGAAGCGTTCCAGCGCGCGCTCGCGGAACGGATTGAACGAGACGATCTTCGCGCCGCGCCGCGACGCCGCATGCAGGTCGCTCATCATGCGCGGGCTGTTCGTGCCGGGGTTTTGTCCGAAGATGAAGATGGCGTCCGCGTGCTCGAAGTCTTCGAGCAGCACGGTGCCTTTGCCGACGCCGATCGACTGCGGCAGCCCGACGCTCGTGGCCTCGTGGCACATGTTCGAGCAATCGGGAAAATTGTTCGTGCCGAATTCGCGCACGAACAGCTGATAGAGGAATGCCGCTTCGTTGGAAGCGCGGCCCGACGTGTAGAAGTCGGCCTGGTCGGGATGGTCGAGCGCATTCAGGTGCTTGCCGATCAGCGCGAACGCCGCGTCCCACTCGATGGGCACGTAGCGGTCCGATGCGCGCTCGTAGACCATCGGGTGCGTGAGGCGCCCGGCCATTTCGAGGTCGTAGTCGTCCCAGGTTTCGAGTTCCGCCACGCTGTGCGCGGCGAAGAACGCCGGCGTGCAGCGCTTCGCCGTGGCTTCCCAGGCCACGGCCTTGGCGCCGTTCTCGCAAAACTCGAACGACGACGTGTGCTTCGGGTCGGGCCACGCGCAGCCGGGGCAGTCGAACCCTTCGGGCTGGTTCATCTGCAGCAGCGTCTTCGCGCCCGACACGGCGATGCCCTGCACCGCGAGCGCTTCGCCGGTTGCCTTGAGCGCACCCCATCCGCCGGCGGGTTCGCTGTAGATGCGTACGACTTTGTTGCGAGCCATGTCAGATTCCTCGTTTCGGTAGCTTCGATCGTCGTCGCTTCGCGTTCGGCGCGATTGAGTCGTTGCCTTGCGCGTTGCGGATTCGCACGTTGCGGTGCGTGTCGGCGTGCGTCGGCGTGCGTCGTGCGGTGCGGGTTCAGATCCAGTTTTTCGAAGCGCCGGCCGCGGGCCGGTCGGCCGGCGCGGAATGCGACGCGCGATGTGTCGCGCGCGGGGGCAGCGCATCGCTCGAACCGGTCAGCTGCGCCGCATGCGCCGCGGCGGAGCGCGCTGCCGGGCGATACGCTGCGCTTTCGGCCGGTGCGGATGCGTCCGGCGCATCGCTTGCGATGCGTTCCAGCGGCAACTGCATGTCGGCGCCGACGGAAAGCACGGCGTCGTCGAACGTCGGCAATCCGGCGACGTGGGTGAGCGCGGCGGCCACGGCCGCCACGGCGGCCAGCGCGACCGCGCGCCAAGGCTTCATGGACCTGATGTCGATCGGCTTCATGTCAACTCTCCGGGCAGAACGGACGCCGATGCGAGCCGGCGTGGGCGAGCGGTGAATGCATGAGCCGATGTTGCCCGTTCGCGTGCGCGAGGGCTTTCGAATTCGCCCGGCGTGCGGTCGATTTGCACGATGGCGGGCGAGGCGAGGGCGCGAAGCCGCACAACCGGCGCGGGTGGCGACCGAGCCGAGCGGAAAAATGCAGGCTTGCGACGAAAAGGCGGCGGCCGGTTCGATACCGATGCGGTGCGTGACAGGAGCGGCGTCGAACGCCGCTCGCAGTTTGTGGAGGATCTGGCCGCGCCGTTTTACGGATTCAGCCGGGGCGGCGCGCGCCTGCCGTAGCGCATGGCGGATGCGTTCCGGTACGCGGGCATGCGGCGCGCGATATCAAACCGCGCTGGCCTCGTCGATCTTGCGGATATCGTCGTCGTCGAGCGTCACGCGCATCGCTTCGCCGAGCAGCGCGAGTTGCGCGAGCGAGGTGGCGCTCGCGATCGGCGCGGTGATCGTCGGGCGCGCGATCTGCCATGCGAGCGCGATCGCGGCCGGCTCGGTGCTGTGCTTCGCCGACACCTCGTCGAGCGCCGCGAGGATGCGCAGGCCGCGCGCATCGAGATAACCGGCGACGCGATCGCCGCGCACGCTCTTCTTCAGATCCGCCTCGCTGCGATACTTGCCGGACAGGAAGCCGCTCGCGAGCGCGTAGTAGTTCACGACGCCGAGTTTCAGCTCGCGCACCACCGGCTCGAGATCGCGCTCGTATTCGGCGCGGTCGACGAGGTTGTATTCCGGCTGGATCACCTGATATGCGGGGAGCCTGTGGCGCGTGCTGATGTCGGCGGCTTCGCGCAGCCGCGCGCCGCTGTAGTTCGACGCGCCGATGATGCGCACCTTGCCCGCGTCGATCAGCGTCTGATACGCGCCGAGCGTTTCTTCGAGGGGCGTGTCGGCCAGATCGCGGTGCGAGAAATACAGGTCGATGTAGTCGGTCTGCAGGCGGCGCAGCGAATCGTCGGCGGCCTTCAGGATATTGTCCCGGCTCAGTCCCTCGCGCCCCTTGAGCATGCCGACCTTGGTCGCGATCACGACGCGCTCGCGCTTGCCCGAGCGCTTGAGCCACTTGCCGATGATGGTCTCCGACTCGCCGCCGCGGTTGCCGGGCGCCCAGGCCGAATAGACGTCGGCGGTGTCGATGAAGGTGATGCCGGTGTCGGCGAGTGCATCGAGCAGCGCAAACGATGCGTTCTCGTCGACGGTCCAGCCGAATACGTTGCCGCCGAAGGCGAGCGGGGAAACCTGAATGTCAGACGTGCCGAGGGTGCGTAGTGCCATGCTGTTCTCCGGAATCTGCGGGATGGGCCCGGACCGAATCCGACGCGATGGCGAACGATCGAACTGCCTGCGTCGGTGTCGCGGGGCGCACGAACATTCTCGCTGATCGGCTCGGAACGTGCAGCGCGTGCAGCGCCGTCGACACGGAGAAATGGCGGTGAATGGCGGAGGATCCGTCCACGATGGACGCAATACTTGCTGCTGCGGCAGATACGCCAGCCGCCGCGCCCGGCCGAGGCGATACGAAAACCGGCAAGCCGCCACCGGCGCGCAGCGGCCGATCGAGCATTCGCTATCGCAGTTGCACGGCCGCCAGAAACAGCACCATGCTGCCGATCGCACCATCCAGCACGCGCCACGCGACGGCCTTGCGGAACCACGGCGCGAGCAGTCGCGCGCCGTATCCGAGCGCCACGAACCAGACGATGCTCACCGACATCGCGCCGATCGCGAAGGCGAGTCGCGCGCCTTCCGGCTCCCGCGCGCCGGCCGTGCCGATCAGCAGGAACGTGTCGAGATAGACGTGCGGGTTGAGCCACGTGAACGCCAGCGTCATCAGCACGATCGACACCGCGCGTTGCGGCGGCGGCGCGACCGCGTCGCCGCGCACGTCGAGCGTGTCGTGCCCCGGCTTGAGCGCACGGCGCAGCGCATTGACGCCGAACCACGCGAGATAGGCGAGGCCCACGTACAGCACCACGTGAACGAAGGTCGGATAGCGCTCGACGAGCACCGACGCGCCGCCGACGCCCGCACCGATCAGGATCATGTCGGACAGCGCGCACAGCAGCACGATCTTGCCGACATGCGAGCGCATGATGCCTTGCCGGAGCACGAACGCGTTCTGTGCGCCGATGGTGACGATGAGCGACCCGCACAGCGCGGCGCCGTGGGAAAAGGCAATCCAGTTCATGATGGGGAATCGAGGCAGTAGACGGGTGAATCGGTTGGCGCTAGTCTGCGGGCAGCGTCCAGATAAGAGAAGCTAATTCACATAATGCGGATTAAGGAAATCTAATGCTCGACTACGCGTTGCTCGACGCCCTCGCGGCCGTGATTCGGCACGGTTCGTTCGAACGGGCGGCGAAGGAGCTGAACGTCACGCCATCGGCCGTATCGCAGCGCGTGAAGCTGCTGGAGGAGCGCGTCGGCAGCGTGCTGGTCAAGCGCGGCCAGCCGTGCGTCGCGACGACGTCCGGCGCGCTGCTGTGCCGGCACACCGAGCGCGTGCAACTGCTCGAAGCCGAGCTGGGCGGCCGGATGCCGGCGTTGCCGGGCCAGATTGCGGGCGCATGGCCGACGTTGCGCGTGGCCGTCAACGACGACAGCGTCGCGACGTGGTTCATCGATGCGGTCGGGCCGTTCTGCACCGAGCGCGAGACGCTGCTCGATCTGGTGATCGACGACCAGGACTACACGGCCGCACGCATTCGCGACGGCAGCGTGCAGGGTGCGGTGACGGCGCAGGCCGAACCGATCCAGGGATGCAGGTCGATCCGGCTCGGGCGCATCCGTTATCGCGCGGTATGCTCGCCGGCGTTCCACGATCGCTACTTCGGCGCGGGCATCACGCGCGATGCGCTGCGTCGCGCGCCGTGCGTGATGTTCAATCCGAAGGATGGGCTGCAGGCGCGTTTCATCCGGCGCGTGACGCGCGCGGATCTCGATCCGCCGCAACACTGGATACCGCACGTCGCGGGCTATCTGCGCGCATGCGAAACGGGGCTGGGATGGGGCATGTGCCCGGACCGGATGGTCGATCGCCAGCTCGCCGCCGGCGAACTGGTCGACATGTCACGCGGACGGACCGTCGATATCGAGCTGTACTGGCAGAGCTGGCGCCTGTCGATCGGCTGGCTCGACGATTTCAGTGCGGCGCTGAAGGCGCGCGCCGCTCTGTTTCTCGACTGAGCGGCGCGGCAAGGCTGCGGGCGGCGCGCGTGTCGTGCGCCGCCGCGAGATCAGACGTGATGCAGGCCGTCGAAGTCGACGATTTGCACGAGGCGGCCGCGCATTTCGATCAGGCCGCGCTTCTGGAATTTCGACAGCGTGCGGCTGACCGTTTCGAGCGTCATGCCGAGGTAGCTGCCGATGTCTTCGCGCGTCATCCGCAGGTTGAACTCCGACGGCGAGTAGCCGCGCTTCAGGTAGCGCGACGACACGTCGAGCAGGAACGCGGCGACGCGCTCCTCGGCGTTCAGCGAACCGAGCAGCATCGTCTGCGTCGTTTCGCGCACGATCTGCTCGCTCATCAGCTTGTGCATGCGCAACTGCACCGAACCCGCTTCCGAGCACAGCGACTTCAGCGCGCTGTACGGAATCACGCAGACGGAGCTGTCTTCCAGCGCGACCGCGGTGCGCGGATGCGTGTCGTCGCAGATGCCGTCGAGGCCGAGCGCTTCGCCGGCCAGATGCAGGCCGGTGACCTGCTCGCGGCCGTCGTGGCGCGTGGCGACGGTTTTCAGCGAACCGGAGCGCACGGCGAACAGGTTGTCGAAGTTGTCGCCCTCGCGGAACAGCGCTTCGCCGCGCTTGACCGGACGGGATGCGCAGATCACCGACTCGAGACGGCTGAGCACTTCGGGCGCCAGGCCCTGCGGCATGCACAGGTGCCGCATCGCGCACGACGAGCAGTGCGGTGCCTGACGGGGAGCCCAGTTGGCCGCAGCAGACGTGGCGGCGGGACGCGTGGCGACGGGCGTCAACATGATCGTTTACTCCGGCTTTGAATTGATGAAATCATTGTCCCACCGCAAGCTCGGGCTGTCGGGTGACAAAACGTCGCGATGGCGCGCACCTGCCACGGACGTCGCACGCGGTGGGCGCGCATCGTTCAGCTGTGCTGTTCGTCCGCGTGCGCGGCGGCCGGGATCAGCAGCACGGGCAGCGTCGCATGGCGCACGCACTGTTCGGCAATGCTGCCGAGCACCAGCCGGCGGAACCCGCGGCGCCCGTGCGTGCCGAGTACCAGCAGGTCGGCGCCGAACGCCTTCGCACCGTCGAGGATCAGCGCCGACACGTCGTTCAGCGACGATGCCTCGTTGATCCGCGTGGCGCCCTTCACGCCGGCCGCCTCCATCTGCTTCGAGAACTCCGCCGCGAGCGCGTTGCCCTGGGCGAGCAACTGGTCGCGCAGCACGGACGGATCGTAGCCCGGCACGTTGTAATAGATCGCGGCGTTTTCGACGACGTAGAACGGTTGCAGTTCGGCGCCGTGTTCCTTCGCGAGCGCGAGGGCTGCGTCGAATGCGTGGCGGGACGTGTCGCTGCCGTCGATGGCAACGAGGATGCGCTTGTACATGGTGTCTCCGAGTGGCGGGTTGAACGACGAAAGCCGGCCGGATGGCCGAGCCGACCGTGCACGGCTGCGGGGCAGCGTAAACCAACGGCCGTGATTCTGCAGCGTCGTGCCGGGCGGCGCGCGCCCATGAGTACGCAGCGTTCATTGAATCGCAATAATCTCGCGCGGATATGACGTCGATCAATTCCGGTGCATCGAAACCGGCGCGGGCGGGGTGTCCTTCACGGACGATGCCGATATTGCCGGATGTGTCGGCACGGCGCTGGATGGGCGTGTGCGGCGACAGGCAGCGTTTCGAACGTTCGATTGAAACGCGAGGGGCTTGCCGATGGCGCCGCCGGGCGTGTCGACGTCGTTGAATTCGATGCCGGACGGTGCGGGAAGGGCGCTCGCGCCGACGCTTTTCTCGCGGCGAAGTGTGTCGAATCGAAGCAAATCCCGTTCCGGACACGACGGGAAAACGGTGGGTGGGCGGTCGCCACAGTCGTGCGGCGTGCGCTGATTTGTCCTGATTTATTTCAGCTAGAACCCGCGTTTCCTACAGAGTATGATTCCTTTCCTGCGAAGCGGCGACAGGGGACGCAGTCTCGCCGCCTCTGCCCGCACCGGGGCGCCGCAACACCCTTAACGACGGGCAGCGAACAACAAACAAGGGACTAGAGGTGGCGGATTCATGCAAGCGACTACTGCCTTCACGCACCGCGGTTATTTGTTGAATTGCGCGCCCGCGCGCGCGAGCGACGGTTCATTCAAGCCCTACGTCGTGATCTCCCGATCGAGCGACGGGGAGCTCGTCGCTAACCGTTTCTTTCCGACCGAGCTCCAGTTCAACGACGAAGGCGACGCGATCGCGCACGCGCGCGACTGGGCCGTGCGCTGGATCGACGCGAGCAGCATCACGATCTGACGTCGCCGGGCGGCAACCGCGTCGGCCATCCGGCCGATAGCCCGGCGTGCCGCTGCCGCTCGAAAACGCGGTAATCTTGCGGAACCCGTTACTTCATGAGCGGCCGCGCCGATGCGCGGCCGCCTGCATTGGCATATGTCGACATCACCCGCCCGTCAGTGGGGCCTCGAAGAAATCGTTGCCGGCTTGCGCGAATCGCGCGAGGAACTGCATCGCACCCGCCATCCGCGCGGCATCCGTGAACTGCCGTCGCGCGACGCGATCTGCAAGATCGTGACCGGCCTGCGCGCGTCGATGTTTCCGACGCATTACGGCGCGCCGGATCTCACCGACGAAAGCGTCGACTATTACGTGGGTCATACGCTCGAGAGCACGCTGCGGATCCTCTCTGAACAAATTCGCCGTGCGTTGCCGTTCCTGCCCGAGCACGCGGACACGCCGTTCGCGGCACTCGACGAACGCGCGTTCGAGATCGCACGCGAGTTCGGGCGGCAGCTGCCGTCGATTCGCGCGCTGCTGGTGAGCGACATCCAGGCGGCGTACGCGGGCGATCCGGCCGCGCAGCACATCACCGAGATCCTGCTCTGCTATCCCGGCGTGCTCGCGATGATGCACCACCGGCTCGCCCATGCGCTGCACCAGCTCGGCGTGCCGCTGCTCGCGCGCTTCATCAACGAGATCGCGCATTCGGCCACCGGCATCGACATCCACCCCGGCGCGCAGATCGGTCCGAGCTTTTTCATCGACCACGGCACCGGCGTCGTGATCGGCGAAACCGCGATCATCGGCGAGCGCGTGCGCGTGTACCAGGCCGTCACGCTCGGCGCGAAGAGCTTCCCGGCCGACGGCGACGGCGCGCTGGTGAAGGGCAACGCACGCCATCCGATCGTCGAGGACGACGTGGTGATCTACGCGGGCGCGACCATTCTCGGCCGCGTGA
The DNA here is from genome assembly GCF_004368385.1 of Burkholderia sp. B10. NCBI lineage: Bacteria > Pseudomonadati > Pseudomonadota > Betaproteobacteria > Burkholderiales > Burkholderiaceae > Burkholderia > Burkholderia sp. B10. Next base: position 54,100 of record NZ_PQMX01000035.1, read on the forward strand.
CGATCGGGCGCGGCTCGGTGATCGGCGGCAACGTGTGGCTCACGCACAGCGTGCCGCCCGGCACGAGCGTCGCGCAGGGCAAGGTCCGCGAGGGCGGCAGCGCCGAGAAGCCGTAACGCGGCGGGCGAGCGGGGCCGCGCGCGGTCGCGCGGCATCCGACGCAGCGGCCGGCGCGGCGGCCGACGACCGGCCTCGCGGTCAGCGAGGCGACATGCGTTTCATCCCGGATACCGGATACTGGATACCGGTTGCCAGCGGCTGCAGGCAGCGCGCTGCGCCGCCGCTCATCCGGCGTCAATGCTTGCCGGCCGGCGATCGGTGCTTGTACAGCACGTCCTGATCGACGCGGATCAGGTTCTGCCCCGCATCGACGACGAAATCCACGCCGTTGTAGGCACTGCCGGTGAGCAGCAGGATCGCGCTCGCCACGTCGTCGGGGCCGGCGATGCGCGCGAGCGGTGTCGACGCGCGGCTCGCGTGTTCGAAGTCGGCCTGCGTTTGATCGTCGCTTGGCAGCATCAGCCCCGGGAACACCGCGTTCACGCGCAGCACCGGCGCCGACGAAAGCGCGAGCATCTGCGTGAGGTTGCCGAGCGCCGCCTTCGCGACCGTGTAGCTGAAGTGGTCGCGGTGGAAGTTCTCCTTGATCTTCTGATCGACCACGTTGACCACGACGCCCTGCGCGCCGGCCGCGCGCGCCCGCTCGTAGAACGCACGCGTGAGGAGGATCGGCGCGCGGCAGTTCACGGCCCACGCCTGATCGAACGCCGCGAGTTCGAAGCTCGGAAAATGGTCCTGCCAGAACACCGACGCATTGTTGACCAGCACGTCGAGGCGGCCGAAGCGCGCATACACCTGATCGATCAGCGCGCTGATCTGCGCGGCATCCGACAGGTCGGCCTGCAGCGCGACTGAATCGTGCCCGCGTTCGGCGATCGCGCGGGCAGCCGTATGGGCGGCGTCGGCCGAGCGATCGTAGTGGATCGCGGTGCGGTAGCCGTGATCGGCGAAATACTCGGCGAATGCGCGCCCGGCCCGGCGCGCGGCGCCGGTCACGAGCACGACGGGCGTGTTCGCCGCTTGCTTCAGGGGCTGCATTACGTGTTGGTGAGGTTGACTGAAGAAGGGTTCGCGACGATCGACAGGAATTCGCGCCGCGTCGACGGATCGGTGCGGAACGTGCCGAGCATGCGCGACGTGACCATTTCCACGCCGGGCTTGTGCACGCCGCGCGTCGAGATGCACTGGTGCGCGGCTTCGAGGATCACGCCGACGCCCTTCGGCTGCAGCACGTCGAACAGCGTATCGGCGATCTGCACGGTCATCTTTTCCTGGATCTGCAGGCGCTTGGCGAAGGCATCGACGAGGCGCGCGAGCTTCGAGATGCCGACGACGCGATGGTTCGGCAGATAGGCGACGTGCGCACGGCCGATGATCGGCACCATGTGATGCTCGCAGTAGCTCTCGAAGCGGATGTCCTTCAGCACGATCATTTCGTCGTAGCCGTCGACTTCGCTGAAGGTGCGCGCGAGGATGTCGCGCGGCTCCAGCGCATAGCCGGCGAAGAACTGCTCGTATGCGCGCACGACCCGCGCCGGGGTGTCGAGCAGGCCTTCGCGGGCCGGATCGTCGCCGGCCCAGCGCAGCAGCACGCGAACGGCATCCTCGGCTTCTTCCCGGGTCGGCCGGGAGGCGGCCGGTTCGGGCCGCGTGGTTTTCTTACCCATCTTCTGATCGCTCCATCGAATGCGGCCGCCAGCGGCGGCGCGGATATCCGGACATTGTTTCATGCTTTGGCCGCCCGTGCGTACGTGCGTACCGCCTGCCGCGCGCGTCCGCTACTTCGGCCATTCGTCCTGCTCGTCGTTGAACAGCGACGCGACGACGCCGCGCAGCCACGCGGTGCGCGGATCGTTGTGGAACTTGCGATGCCAGTGCTGCTTCAGGTCGAAGCGCGGCAGCGGCAGCGGCGGCTCGACCGGCACGATGAACGCGTGCTCGGCCGCATACGCGTAGCCGATCGCATGCGGCACGGTCGCGATCAGGTCGGTGCGGCTCAGGATGAACGGCAGGCTCATGAAGTGCGGCGTCTCGAGCACCGCGCGGCGCTGCATGCGCTGCTTCGCGAGGTGTTTCTCGAGCACTTCCTGGCTGCGTCCTTCGGCCCGCACCACCGCGTGCCCGCAGCCGAGGAACTGCTCGACCGTCAGCGGGCGCGCGTGTTCGAGCGGATGGCCGCGCCGCATCAGGCAGACGAACCGGTGCGTGAACAGCCGCTGCTGGAAGAAGTTGTTGCCGTCGAGATCGGGGAAATAGCCGACCGCCAGATCGATCGAGCCGGCTTCGAGCCCGCGGCCCACTTCGTCGTGCGACAGCGATACCGAACGCAGGTTCGCATGCGGCGCCAGGCTCGCGAAGGCCTGCAGCAGCTTCGGCAGGAACACGATCTCGCCGACGTCCGACAGCGCGATCGAGAACGTATGCGTGCTCGCTGCCGGATCGAAGTCGTGCGGCGCGACGAGGCCGCGCTCGATCTGCGCGAGCGCATCGCGCGCGGCCGGCAGCAATGCCAGCGCGCGCGGCGTCGGCTCCATCCCGCGCGACGTGCGCACGAACAGCGGATCGCCGAAGTAGGCGCGCAGCCGGCCGAGCGCCGTGCTCACGCGCGGCTGGCTCACGCCGAGCAGGTCGCCGGCGCGGCTCACGTTGCGCGTGTCGTCGAGCGCGACGAGATAGGGAATCAGGTTCAGATCGAGCGCGTCCATCGCCGGGCCAATATCTTGAAAATGAATAGAACATATCCGCTGAATCGCGTTGCCGGATAGTCGGGAAAGCGCTGAAATGTGTTCCACGATTCGAATTAATGTTCAGGAGACGAACAATGCGCACCCAGGTCGCCATCATCGGCGCCGGTCCTTCCGGCCTTTTGCTTTCCCATCTGCTGCGCCTGCAAGGCGTCGATTCCATCCTCGTCGAAGCCCGCTCGCGGGAATACTGCGAGAACCGCATTCGCGCCGGCGTGCTCGAGCAGGGAACGGTCGACACGCTGAACGAAGCCGGCCTCGGCGACCGGATGCGGCGCGAGGGGCTCGAACATCACGGCATCGAGCTGCTGTTCTCCGGCCAGCGTCACCGGATCGACCTGAGCGGGCTGACCGGCGGCCGCGCGATCACCGTCTACAGCCAGCACGAAGTCGTGCGCGACCTGATCGCGGCCGGCGATACGCACGGCCATCAGATGCACTTCGACGTCTCGGACGTGGCGCTGCACGACGTGGAGAGCGACCGTCCGTTCGTCACGTTCACCCATGCGGACGGCTGCGCCGAGCGCATCGACTGCGACTACATCGCCGGCTGCGACGGCTTTCACGGCATCGCGCGGCAGACGGTCCCCGCCGAGAAGCTGAACACGTTCGAACGCGTCTATCCGTTCGCGTGGCTCGGCATCCTCGCGGATGCCGCGCCGTCGCTCGACGAGCTCGTGTACGCGCATCACGACAACGGCTTCGCGCTGTTCTCGATGCGCTCACCGACGGTCACGCGCCTCTATCTGCAATGCCGGCCCGACGAAGACCTCGCCGAATGGCCCGACGCGCGCATCTGGGACGAGCTGCACACGCGTTTCTCGAACGACACCGGCTGGACGCCGACCGAAGGCCCGATCACGCAGAAGAGCGTGACGCCGATGCGCAGCTTCGTGTCGGAGACCATGCAGCACGGCCGGCTGTTCCTCGCCGGCGACGCCGCGCACATCGTGCCGCCGACCGGCGCCAAGGGGATGAACCTCGCGGTCGCCGACGTGCGCGTGCTGTCCCGCGCGCTCGGCGCGCGCTACCGCGATGGCGACGCCGCGCCGCTCGAGCGCTACTCGGCGACCTGCCTCGAACGCATCTGGCGCGCCGAGCATTTCTCATACTTCATGACGAACATGCTGCATTCGTCGCCCGACGATTCGCCGTTCGTCAATCGCCTGAAGTTCGCCGAGCTGAAGTACGTGACGCGCTCGCGGGCCGCCGCGCAGTCGCTCGCCGAAAACTACGTCGGCCTGCCGTTCGACGACCAGCTCGCCTCCGATGCAACCCGCCTTGACAACGCGCTGTGCGCGACTCTATGATCGGCAATCGTTCGCTAATCGAATCAAGGTTCGATAGGCGAACAAAAGCCGAGGGTCGACGACGGCCTGCGGCGCGGCACGCGCTCCGCGTGTCACTTCGACAGGCCGCGCATCGTGCCGCGGGTTCGTATCAGGAAGAGACATGGTCAACAAGATTTTCGAATCGCTTCAAGCGGCGGTGGCGGACGTTCACGACGGCGCGACCATCATGATCGGCGGCTTCGGTACGGCGGGCATGCCGTCCGAGCTGATCGACGCGCTGATCGAGCAGGGCGCGCGCGGCCTGACGATCGTCAACAACAACGCGGGCAACGGCGAGACGGGGCTGGCGGCGCTGCTGAAAGCCAAGCGCGTTCGCAAGATCATCTGCTCGTTTCCGCGCCAGAGCGATTCGCAGGTGTTCGATGGGCTGTACCGTGCGGGCGAGATCGAGCTGGAGCTCGTGCCGCAGGGCAACCTCGCCGAGCGGATCCGCGCGGCCGGCGCCGGCATCGGCGGCTTCTTCACGCCGACGGGTTTCGGCACGAAGCTCGCCGAAGGCAAGGAAACGCGCGTGATCGACGGCAAGTCGTACGTGTTCGAAACGCCGATCCATGCGGACTTCGCGCTGGTGAAGGCGTACAAGGGCGACCGCTGGGGCAATCTCGTCTATCGCAAGACGGCGCGCAACTTCGGGCCGATCATGGCCAGCGCGGCGAAGGTCGCGATCGTACAGGTGTCGGAAGTCGTGCCGCTCGGCGCGCTGAACCCGGAACACATCGTGACGCCGGGCATTTTCGTGCAGCGCGTCGTCGAAGTGCCGCAGGCCGCGCATGCGGCCGAGCTGGCTGCCGAACGCGCCTCGCAAGCCGCCTGACGGCCCGAACCTCGTATGGGACCGGCGTTCGCGCGGCAGCGCCCGCGCCGGTCGACAGGAGAACCGAAATGAAACGACTGACCCGCGATGAAATGGCCAAGCGCGTCGCCCAGGACATCCCCGAAGGCGCGTACGTGAACCTCGGCATCGGCGTGCCGACGCTGGTGGCGAACCACCTCGATCCGAGCAAGGAGATCTTCCTGCACAGCGAGAACGGCCTGCTCGGGATGGGCCCGGCGCCCGCGCCCGGCGCCGAGGACGACGAACTGATCAACGCCGGCAAGCAGCACGTGACGCTGCTCACCGGCGGCGCGTATTTTCACCACGCGGATTCGTTCGCGATGATGCGCGGCGGCCATCTCGACTACTGCGTGCTCGGCGCGTTCCAGGTGTCGGCGGACGGCGACCTCGCGAACTGGCATACCGGCGCGCCCGACGCGATTCCGGCCGTCGGCGGCGCGATGGACCTCGCGATCGGCGCGAAGCAGGTGTTCGTGATGATGGAGCACCTGACGAAGCAGGGCGAGAGCAAGATCGTCGCGCAGTGTTCGTATCCGGTGACGGGCGTGCAGTGCGTGAGCCGCATCTATACGGATCTTGCGGTGCTCGACGTGACGGCCGACGGTCTCGCGGTGAGCGAGATCTTCACCGACCTGTCGTTCGACGAACTGCGCAAGCTGACCGGCGTGCCGCTGATCGACGCGACGCGCAAGGCGGCGGCCTGAACGGCAAGCGGGCCGGCGTGCGCGTTCGATCGCACGCCGGCCCGCTTCGGTAGACAATAGCCGCACGCCGTTTTTCCACTCTGACGCCATGCTCGAAGACAGCGCCCGCCTCACTTCCCTCATCTGCGGCACCGAGCCGCTCAACCGGATCTGGTCGCCGCGTGCGACGATCCAGCGGATGCTCGACGTCGAGGCGGCGCTCGCCCGTGCGCTCGCCGCGCAGCAGGTGATTCCCGCGGCGGCGGTCGCGCCGATCGAACGCGCCTGCGACGCCGGCCGGCTCGACGGCGACGCGCTCGCACAGGGCGCCGCGCTCGGCGGCAATCTGGCGATTCCGCTCGTCAAGCAGCTCACCGCGCTGGTGAAGGCCGACGACCCGGAAGCCGCCAAGTTCGTGCACTGGGGCGCGACCAGCCAGGACATCATCGACACCGCGACCGTGCTGCAGCTGCGCGACACGCTCGACGTGCTCGAGCCGCTGCTCGACGAAGCGTGCGCGTCGCTCGCGACGCTCGCTCGCGCGCATCGCGCGACGCCGATGATCGGCCGCACATGGCTGCAGCAGGCGCTCCCCATCACGCTCGGCCTCAAGTTCGCGCAATGGCTCGATGCGCTGCTGCGTCATCGCACGCGCTTCGCCGAATTGCGCGAACGTGCGCTGGTGCTGCAGTTCGGCGGGGCGGCCGGCACGCTCGCGAGCCTGCGCGAACACGCGGCCGGCGTGAGCGCCGCGCTCGCGGCCGATTTGAAGCTCGCGCTGCCGGCCGTGCCGTGGCATACGCAGCGCGATCGCATCGCGGAAGCCGCGTCGTGTTTCGGGATGCTCGTCGGCACGCTCGGCAAGATCGCGCGCGACGTGTCGCTGCAGATGCAGACCGAAGTGGGCGAGCTCGGCGAACCGGCCGCGGCCGGCAAAGGCGGCTCGTCGACGATGCCGCACAAGCGCAACCCGGTCGGCTGCGCGGCGGTGCTCACCGCCGCGACGCGCGCGCCGAACCTCGTGGCGACCGTGTTCGCGGCGATGGTGCAGGAGCATGAGCGCGCGCTCGGCGGCTGGCAGGCCGAATGGGACGCGCTGCCCGACCTCGCGCGCCTGACCGGCGGCGCGCTCGCGCAGATCGCGCAGATCGCCGCGGGCCTCGACGTCAACACCGAGCGCCTCGCCGCGAACCTCGACGTCACGCACGGGCTGATCCTCGGCGAAGCCGTGATGCTCGCGCTCGGCGACCGGATCGGCCGGCTCGATGCGCACCATGTCGTCGAGCATGCGTCGAAGCAGGCCGTGCGCACCGGCGCGACGCTGTTCGACGTGCTCGCGGCGGATCCGGCCGTATCCGCCCACCTGTCGCGCGACGCGCTCGCGCAGCTGCTCGATCCCGCTCATTACGTCGGCGAGGCGCACGCCTACGTCGACGCCGTGCTCGCGCTGCACGCGGGCGCGCAATAACCAGGAGAACCAAGAGATGCCTTTCGCCACTGTCAACGGCGTGAAACTGCATTACCGGATCGACCGTGCCGCGCGCGCCGACGCGCCGTGGCTCGTCTTCTCGAACTCGCTCGGCGCGGATCTGCAGATGTGGGCGCCGCAGATTCGCCCGCTCACGCAGCACTTCAACGTGCTGCGCTACGACACGCGCGGCCACGGCCATTCCGAAGCGCCGGCCGGCTCGTACACGATCGATCAGCTCGCAGGCGACGTGATCGGTCTGCTCGACCATGTCGGCATCGAGCGCGCCTGTTTCTGCGGGATCTCGATGGGCGGCTTGACCGGCGCCGCGCTTGCCGCGCGCTTTCCGGCGCGTATCGTGCGCGCGGTGCTCGCCAACACGTCCGCAAAGATCGGTTCGCCGGAAGTGTGGGCGCCGCGTGCGCAGAAGGCGCGCGCCGAAGGGATGGCCGCGCTCGCCGACGCGGTGCTGCCGCGCTGGTTCACCGACGCGTTCGTCGAACGCGAGCCGCGCCTGTTCGACGCGATCCGCGACACCTTCGTGCATACCGACAAGGACGGCTATGCGGCGAACTGCGACGCGCTGAATGCAGCCGACCTGCGCGACGAAGTGAAGGGCATTGCGCTGCCGGTGCTCGTCGTGACCGGCGCGAAGGACATGTCGACGCCGCCCGACCAGGGCCGTGCGATGGCCGCCGCGATTCCCGGCGCGCGTCACGTCGAATTCGACGGCGCGCACATTTCCAACATCGAGTGCGCCGACGGTTTCAATCGCGCGCTGCTCGACTTCCTGACCGCGTGAGGCGCCGACGATGGACGACCAGCAACGCTACGAAGCGGGGATGAAGGTGCGTCGCGCGGTGCTCGGCGACGCGCACGTCGATCGCTCGCTCGAAAACCGCACCGAAGTGACCGAGGAATTCCAGAACCTGATCACGCGCTACGCATGGGGCGAGATCTGGACGCGCGACGGCCTGCCGCGCCATACGCGCAGCCTGCTGACCATCGCGATGATGGTCGCGCTGAACCGCGGCGAGGAGCTTGCGCTGCACCTGCGCGCGGCGCGCAACAACGGCGTGACGCGCGACGAAATCAAGGAAGTGCTGCTGCAGACTGCGATCTACTGCGGCGTGCCGGCCGCGAACTCGGCGTTTCATCTCGCCGACAAGATCTTCAAGGAGCAGGACGCCGCCGCATAGGCGGTGCCGGCGCGCGCGCCGGCACCGCTTCGCTCGCGCGCCGCGCCGAGGCCGGCGCAGCGTGACGAGCACAACAAGTACGATAAGCACGACGAGCAATGAACGCGCCGGCAGCGTACCGGTGCGTGAGCGAAGGAAAGGCGCGGTCGGGAGGCCGCGCGGGTTGCATCCATATCAATGCAGGAGCGGACCGAAGCGAGCGCCGAAGCGCAGCGTCGGCCGACAAGGAGACTAGCGATGAATCGCACCCCCGTGGTCGATGTTCAGACCTTCATCAACGAGCAGCCGTTCGGTGGTTTTCAGTGGCTCGTGTTCCTCATGTGTTTCGTGATCGTGCTGCTCGACGGCTTCGATACGGCCGCGATCGGCTTCATTGCGCCGTCGCTGCTCGGCGAATGGAACCTCAGCAAGCCCGATCTCGCGCCGGTGCTGAGCGCCGCGCTGTTCGGCCTCGCGTGCGGCGCGCTCGTGTCCGGTCCGCTGTCCGACCGCCTCGGGCGGCGTTCGCTGCTGCTTGGTTCGGTGTTCCTGTTCGGCGTCGCGTGCTTCGCTTCCGCCTTCTCGACCACCATCGGGCACCTGACGGTGCTGCGGTTCATCACCGGCGTCGGCCTCGGCGCCGCGATGCCGAACGCCGTCACGATGATGGGTGAGTTCTGCCCGGACAAGCGCCGCGCAACCGTGATCAATCTGATGTTCTGCGGTTTTCCGCTCGGCGCCGCGTTCGGCGGTTTTCTCGCGGCGTGGATGATTCCGCATTTCGGCTGGCGCAGCGTGCTGCTGCTCGGCGGCGTGACGCCGTTGCTGCTCGGCGTGCTGTTGCTGCTGAAGATGCCCGAGTCGGTGCGCTTCATGGTCGCGCACGGCCGCAGCGTCGAGCGCATTCGCGCGACGCTCGCGCGCATCTCGCGCGATGCGCTGAATGCCGGCTCGTTCGCGCTGACCGAAACGGCGCCGCAGACGGGCGGTAAGGGGCTCGGCGTCGTGATGTCGCGCGCCTACCTCGTCGGCTCGGTGATGCTGTGGGTCGCGTACTTCATGGGGCTCGTCATCTTCTACGCGTCGATCAACTGGATGCCGATTCTGCTGAAGGATGCCGGCCTCGCGCCGAAGAGCGCGACGCTGATTTCCGCGCTGTTCCCGCTCGGCGGCGTCGGCGCGGTGCTGTGCGGCGTGCTGATGGACCGCTTCAACGCGAACCGCGTGATCGCCGTCTGCTACGCGCTGACCGCGATCAGCGTGTACGCGATCGGACAGGCTGCCGGCAATGTGGGGCTGCTGGTGCTGGTCGTGTTCGTCGCGGGCGTGCTGATGAACACCGCGCAGTCGTCGATGCCGGCGCTTGCCGCCGCGTTCTACCCGACCGAAGGGCGCGGCACGGGCGTCGCATGGATGCTGGGCGTGGGACGCTTCGGCGGGATCGCCGGGTCGTTCCTCGTCGCGGAACTGACGCGCCGGCATTTCTCGTTCGCGTCGGTGTTCGCGACGATCGCGGTGGCCGGCCTGCTCGCATGCGTCGCGCTGCTCATCAAGCAGATGGCGCGGCCGCACGGCGCCGCGCAACCGGCCGGGAAGGTCGAGTCGCTCGGGCATTGACCGCGAGCGTGGCGGGCGACGCACCGGGTTCGTTGGTGCGGCGCGGGCCGGCGCGGTGAGCGACGGCCGACGACGGATCGGGCCGCTTCGGCGGCCCGTCGCTATTGCGGCCGGTGCGCCGCTATTCCTCGGCGTCGTGTTCCTTGACGAAATTTCGCAGATACGCGCGCAGCGCCGCCTCCTGGCTGCGATGATCGATGTGGCTGGCGGCGCCTATTTCGGCTTCGTCGCCGAACAGTGTCGGCGGCGCGCAGTACGTGCCCACTTCGACGTTTTCGCGCAGCACGCGGATGTCGTGCGTGAGCGGGCGATATTCGGCGACCCAGTGCATGCCTTCGATATGCTCGCCGGCCTTCAGCAGTGGCTTCATCGACAACCTCCGTGCAGAGCAGCGGTGCAGCCGCCTAAGCGGCTGCACGCGCCCGTACGCGAAGGGTACGCCTGCGCCGCACGAAGCTCAACGGGCGCACTTGTGAGTGCTTACTGCGGTAGCAAGTGGATGACGAGCGGATACAGCGACAGGACCAGCAGCGCGGCCATCGTGACGTTGAAGATGCGCAGCGCGCGGCGGTTCGACAGGAAGCGGCGCAGGCCCTGGCCGAAGGCGGCCCACAGGCTGATGCACGGAAAGCCGATCATGACGAACACGACGGCCATCCACGCGGCGTTCATGCCGTAGTCGGCTGACAGGCGGATCGTCGTCGCGGCGGTCAGCACCATCATCCACGCTTTCGGGTTCACCCACTGGAACGCGGCGGCTTCGACGAACGTCATCGGCCGCGGCTTCGCGCCGTGCGCCTTTACCTCCCCGGACGTGCCGATTCGCCATGCGAGATACAGCAGATAGGCGACGCTCGCGACTTCGAGAATCGTATACAGGAACGGCACGCGGCGGAACGCTTCGCCGAGGCCGAAGCCGACGCAGAGCATCAGGATCGCAACGCCGCTGCTGATGCCGAACAGGTGCGGCATCGTGCGGCGGAAACCGAAGTTGACGCCGGACGCGAGCAGCATCGTGTTATTCGGGCCTGGCGTGATCGACGTGACGAGCGCGAACAGCATGCCGGCCGGCAATGCGCTGAGGGTGAGGAATTCCATCGCGAAGTTCTCCATTCGTGTTCGAGGCTGGGATGGAGTCAGTGTAGCGACGGGTTTATGTACAGTACCGGTACAGTTGGATTGACGATTGCCGGTACGGAGGGGTGGTTGTTGTCGTCGGCCGATGGGCTGGTGTTGTCTCTCAGAAAAGATGTCCGCAGTCTCAATAAGTTGTCTTTGAATAATTGGCTACCTGCCACGTGCAAGGGATGTGATCCATATCGGCGGGCAGAAAATGATCGGAGAATATTTGGCGATGGTGGTATATGACGCAATGTTTGATCGACGTTGTCACATCGGAGGCGCTCATCCGCCATTCAACGTGCGATTTCGCCCGCGCACAAAGCATCGTCGATCGCAACCGTCAAGCAGCGCATGGCAGCGATCTGTCACATGTTCGACGGGCTCGTCACCGGCCAAGATGGACCGTACATTCCGCCGCGCCGGTGAAGGGCCCGACCTACACCACAAAGCAGGGCAAGATGCCAGTGCTCGACGCGACTGAAGCGGAGTAACTGCTCGACAGTATCGATGTGAGGATGCCGGTCGGGCTGCGTGACCGCGCACGGATCGCGTTGATGGTGTTTTCGTTCACGCAGATCGGCGCAGCGCTCACGATGCGGGTCGACGACGTCTATGTGCAACAGCGCTGGCTGTAGGTGCATCTGTACGAAAAACGCGGCAAGGCGCTCACGATGTCGTGTCATCACACGCTCGAAGCGTACATGCATGCATACCTCGAGGGCATTGGCCTGGCTGCTGAGCCGAAGCTCGACCTGATCCTGCAACGCACGGCCGCGCTCGGCATGCACGGCACAGTCACGATCAGCCACGGCTTCTGCCTCGGCGACCTCGCCGAACGCGAGCGCGACGCGCTGCTCGCGCGGATGGCCGAGCTGCGCGTCGCGATCGTCACGACCGCGCCGGCCGCGGTGCCGGTGCCGTCGGTCGCCGCGTGCCGCGCGGCGGGCGTGACGGTCATCGGCGGCAACGACGGCGTGCGCGATACGTGGACGCCGTTCGGTTCGCCCGACATGCTGGAGCGCGCGATGCTGATCGCGATGCGCGACGATTTCCGACGCGACGACGCGCTCGAAGTCGCGCTCGACTGCGTGACCCACGGCGGCGCGCGCGGCTGCGGCTTCGTCGACTACGGCCTGGAGGCCGGCAAGCGCGCCGACGTCGTGCTCGTCGATGTGGCGACGTTCGCGGAAGCCGTAGTCGCGCGGCCGCTGCGGCGGCTCGTCGTGTCGTCGGGGAAGATCGTTGCGCGCGACGGCGTGCTGCTCTGAGCGCAATGCCGCCGCACGCGCTTAGTGCTGCTCGTGCTCGAGCATCGTCGCCAGCGCTTTCGTCAGTTCATTGACCACCGGATCGGCGGTCGGCCGGTGCAGGATTGCGATGTCCATGTTCTCGATCGGCGCGAAGCCCTGCGTCGCGGTCAACACGACGTGCTCGTCGGTGACCGCGCGCGCGGGCAGCACGCTGATGCCGAGGCCGTCCGCGACGGCCGCCTGGATGCCGCTCAGGCTCGACGTCGTGAACGCGATGCGCCAGCGCCGGCCGCGTGCCTCGATCGCCTCGATCATGTCGTCGCGATAGAGCCCGCGCGGCGGGAACGCGACGATCGGCAGCGGATCGAGATCGATCGACGGATGCCGCGCGCTGTCAATCCAGCGCAGCTTCTCGGGCCAGCGCACGACCGCCTCGCGGCTGCCGCGCCGCTGCTTGATCAGCACCAGGTCGAGCTCGCCGCGATCGTACGCGGCGCTGACGTCGCGGCTCAGCCCGCACGTGACTTCCAGCTTCACCTGCGGATGATCGCGCTTGAACGCCGCGAGCGCGTGCGTCGTGCGGCCCGCCGCGAAATCGTCGGGCACGCCGAGCCGGATCGTCAGCGCGACGGTGGCGCCCGTCAGCGCTTCGAGCATCTCGTCGTTCAACGCGAGCATGCGGCGCGCGTAGCTCAGCACGGTCACGCCCGCGTCGGTCGGCCGGACGTCGCGCGTGCCGCGGTCGAGCAGCCGGTGTCCGGCGATCTCCTCGAGCCGCCGCACCTTCTGGCTGACGGTCGACTGCGTCGAATGCAGCCGTGCGGAGGCCGTCGTGAAACTGCCGCAATCCGCGACCATCACGAGCGCGCGCAGCAGGTCGAGGTCGAACAGGGGTCTATTCATTTCCGCACTTGTTTGGATCGCCGCATTTCATTTTCAACTATCGGTGGGCGATTTTTAACATGGCCGGTGCGTGTCGGCAACCGCGATTGATGTGGAGGCTGCACGCCATTACGCAGTTCAACGCAGCGCTGGCGCGTGCGCTGGATGGGCGCGCTCGGCGGCCGCCTCTGGCGGAAGCGCGCGGTGCGTCGATGTAGCGGGATACGACGGATCGGTCGACACTGAACGCCCCGGAAACCGCGCGTTAGCGGCCAGGCATAAGTTGCTCGGCGCGGTGACCGCTTCAGGTCTGGTGTCGGCCGGCGCCCGGCTTGAAGCGCGAGCCGAGCCGGTAACGATTGCCCGGATGCACGAAGTGCACGAACGTGACGGGTAAGCCGTTCGTCCAGGTGCGACGCGTGAGCGTCAGGCACGGCTCGTCGGCGGGCATGTCGAGCAGCCGTGCCTGCTCGCCGGTCGGCAGCGACGCGTCGACGACGTGCTCGATTTCGAGTTCGTGGTGCGACACGTTGTTGAACAGGTATTCGGACGGCGGCTCGACTTCGAAATCCTGATCGATGAAACCGGGCGCGGCGGCCGGATTGACGTAGCGGTCCTCGAGCTGGATCGGGCGGCCGTTCTCCTCGTGCACGCACACCACGTGAAAGACCGGCGTGTTGACGTCGAGCCCGAACGCGGCGGCCACGTCGAACGACGCGGGCTCGCGCGCGCGGCTCAGTACGCGACAGCGGTATTCGTGGCCGCGCGCGCGAATCTCGTCGCGGATGTGCGCGATCATCAGCAGGTTCGACTGCGGCTTCGCTTCGGCGACGAAGGTGCCGACGCCGGAGATCCGCTCGAGCACGCCTTCCTCGGTCAGCTCGCGCAGCGCGCGATTGACCGTCATGCGCGCGACGCCGAAGCGCGCGGCGAGATCGAGCTCGGATGGAATGCGCTCGCCCGTGCGCCATTCGCCCGACGCGACGTTCCGGCGAACGAGCGTCTTGATCTGCTGGAACGGTGCGGTGGCCTTCGTGACCATCGGTGGATCCTCGCGCGTAGAAGTGACGACGCTAGCCGTCGTGACTGACGATGACCAGGATCTCCGCCTGCGGGGTGCCGACGCTGCGCGTGCGGTGCGGGATCAGTGCGTTGAAATAGACTGAATCGCCGGTCGCGAGTTGCACCGTCTCGTTGGGAAATTCGATCTCGACGCGCCCCTTGTGGACGAACGGGAATTCCCTGCGTTCGTGCTCGCGAAACGTCGACGCCACGAATTCGTGCAGCGGCGGTACGACGAACGGCAGCGTCTTCTTCGGCGCGAGGCCGGCGGCGATGCTTTTGGGGCGATGCGCGTCGTGGCCGGCGGCCGCTCCCATTGCCGTGCGCTCACCGGCGCGTGACGGTGATCGGCTCAGCCGGCAGGCAGGTTGCGGACGTCGGCCGTCGGCTCGGCGCCGAACGCGTCGCTGAGCGCGTAGCCGATCAGGTGTCGCGCGGCCTCGTCGGGCGTAGACAGCGCGCCGCTCGCTTTCAGCGCGTCGAATTTTTCTCGCATCGGGAAGTTGGCTTCGCTGGTCGAGCGGATCGTTGCCTGCATGCCGGTGTCGACGACACCCGGCGCGACGCTGCAGATCCGCAGCGCGCGGTTCGCGTCGAGCGCGACGGCGCGCGCGTGGTGATCGAGCGCGGCCTTCGTCGCGCAGTAGACGCTCCAGCCCGCGTATGCGTTGCGGGCGGCGCCGCTCGACACGTGCAGCACGCGGCATTCGGTCGGCGCCGCTGCGGCTTGCACGAGCGCGGCCGACAGCATCAGCGGGGCGGCGACGTTCAGCGCGACCGCGCGCGCGACCAGCGCCGGGTCTTGCGCGGCCAGCGGGCCGATCGGGTCGACGACGCCTGCGTTGTTGAACAGCAGGACGAGCGATGCGCCGTCGACGAAGCTGCGCAGCGCGCCGCCGGTGAGCCAGGCCGCCACGGCCGCGGCGTCGGACAGGTCGAGCTCGGTCTCGACAAGGCGATCGCTGGCTGTTGCGGCGAGCGACGGATGCCGGCTGCGCGATACGCCGAGCACGGCGATGTCCTGCTGCAGCAATTGTTCGGCGAGCGATGCGCCGAGGCCGCGCGTATGTCCGGTGACGATGGCGCGCACGCTGGGTGCGCAAGCGGTTGCATTCATGGGGGTGAGCGAGTGTGCGGATGAGGGAGCGAACAGGGGCGCGAACGTGCGGAGCGGAGGCGCGGCGGCACGGCAGGCGATGCGCCGATGCGCCGGCGCGAATGCGCGAGCGGATCGCGCAGCGTCGCGACGCGTGACGCGTATCGTAGCGCCGGCGTGCGCGACGCGCAAACGGGCAAACGGGCAAACGGGCAAACGGGCAAACGGGCAAACGCACCGACGCACGAACGCACGAACGCGCCAATGCGCCAACGCCAACGCCAACGCCGACGCCGACGCCGACGCCGACGCCAACGCCAACGCGCAAAGGCGCAAGGCGCAAGGCGCAAGGCGCAAGGCGCAAAGGCGCAAAGGCGCAAGGGCGCAAGGGCGCAAGGGCGCAAGGGCGCAAGGGCGCAAGGGCGCAAGGGCGCAAGGGCGAATACGCCGGAGTGCAGAGACGCAGCGACGCCAGGGCACAAGGGCACAAGGGCACAAGGGCACAAGGGCACGGCGCCGCCCGCAGCCAGAATCCACAGCAACGAACATCCCACCATCCCCCACCCGCCATACCG
>NZ_PQMX01000036.1:0-68831 GCF_004368385.1 Burkholderia sp. B10
CGAAGTTCGACGGCGCGGACGAGGTCGTGACGATCGACGGGCTGCGCGTCGAGTATCCGGACGGCTTCGGCCTCGCGCGCTCGTCGAACACGACGCCGGTGGTCGTGCTGCGCTTCGAGGCGGAGACGCAGGAAGGGCTCGAGCGTATCCAGGCGGACTTCCGCCGCGTGCTGACGGCTGCGAAGCCGGACGTCGGCCTGCCGTTCTGACGAGCACGAGCGTGCTCGTCAGCGGCACTTCGGACAGGCGCGAACGGCGCCGCGCCGCGAGCGGCACGATCGTTCATCGAGCACACGACGAACCGCTCGCGGCGCGCGCGGTTCGGATTTTCATCGCATCGGAACACTTTGGAGAAAAAGGATGTCGGGTTACCTGGAACTGAAGGCGCAAGCCGATGAACTGATGCTGCGTGCCGAGGAGGCGCGGCAGGCCGAGCTCGAGACCGTTCTGCAGGAGGTGCGCGCCCGTATCGCCGAATACGGGCTGACGGCCCGGCAGATCTTCGGGCGTCCGGGCCGTGCCGTCAGGGCATCGACGCGCACGCCGACCGGCGCGCCGAAGTATCGGGACCCGAGCACCGGGCGCACGTGGACAGGGCGCGGGCGTGAACCCGCGTGGATCAAGGGCAAGCGCCGCGAGCGTTTCCTGATCGAGCGCCAGGAAGGCTGATTGCCGGTCCCGCGCACGCGCCGGGCAGGACATTTCGAGCATCTTGACGGCGTGTGCGCGGGCCACACCTCGCACCCGACGCGGCAGCGCTAGTCTTGTGCGGCACCGACGAACCCGGCGGCCGCGGGCCTGCGGTCAAGTCGTCTGTCCTTGCGGGATTGCCACTGCGTTTGCGCGTTCCGCAAGTGTCGTCGGCATGACGACAGCCGTCCCTTCCACCACGACGAGCCCGTCCACTTCGCAGCGGGTCTCCAGCACCACCCGCTTGCGGTTCGCGACGATCTCCTTGACGGTCACCGTCGCGCACACCGTTTCGCCGAGCTTGACCGGCCGCCTGAACTGCAGGTCCTGCGACAGATAGATCGAACCGGGGCCGGGCAGGCGCGTCGCGATCGCCGCCGAGATCACCGACGCCGACAGCATGCCGTGCGCGATGCGGCCACCGAAACGTGTACGCTTCGCGTAGGCCTCGTCCAGATGCACGGGATTGCGATCGCCGGACGCGCTCGCAAACAGGAAGATGTCGCGCTCCGACAGCGTCTTCCTGAAGTCCGCGCTCATGCCCGGCAACAGGTCTTCGAGATCGTAGCCGCCTTCGTGGTTCATGGTCTGCTCCTGATGGGTTCGTATCCGGGGGGCGTCGCGCATGCATCGAGCACGCTCGTCGGTCATGCCGCCGCGTTTTCGCGTTCGGCGGCGGGATGCGAGCCGGTCGACGCGAACAGTCGCTCCGCCTCGGCGAGCGCCGATTGCGCGGCCGGTACGCCGGCGTAGGGCAATGCGCCGGCGATCGCGTCGACGATCTCGTCTCGCGACGCACCGAGCGACAGCGCTTCGCGCATGTGCATGACGAGTGCGTCGGCATCCGCGTTGCGGGACAGGCAGGTCAGGCACGCGATGGCCGTCAGCAACCGCGCCTTCGCGCGATCAAGCGCTTCTTCATGCCGCGATGCCGGCGCGTGCGACGCGTCGAGATACCGCGCGAGTTCGGGCGGAATGCCGTCGAGGTCGTCCGGCGTATCCGGCGTGCAGCACATGCCTGCGTCGTTCGAGGCGGCGCGGCGCTCGATGTCGCCCAACACGTCGAGCGCGATGCGCGTCACGGGGAGCACGAGTGGCCAGCCCAGATAGCCGGTGAGCTGAATCAGCACTTCGGTCAGTTCGCTGCGCGTCCAGCCGAGTCTCAGGCACGCGTTCAAATGCCGCCGAACCGCATCGTGCCGATTTTCCAGCGCGATCACGATCGCCAGCGTTGCGAGCGCGCGCTCCTTCGGCGTCAGCGCATCGAGTGGCTGTTCCGGATCGTCGAGCATGCGCGCAACGGTCGCGTCGCACGATGCGGCGGTACACGCATCGAATCCGGCGTCGACGCCATGCGCGCGCAGCAACATGAACACGTTTCGCAAGCCGGCCATGGCCACCGGCATTCCCGCATATCGGCGCGTCAGCCACACCGTCGCGAGCACGGCTTGCGGCGCCCAGCCGGTATTCAGCATGCCGCCCGCATGGTATTTGAGCGTGGCTTCCGTATTGCCCATCACGGTCAGGACTGCGACGGTGATGAGCTCGCGGTGCTTCAGCGCGAGATTGGGCCGGGCAATGATGTCCGCGTACGCGCCCTCGATCAGCAGGCGCCTGAAGTCGGGATCGAGCATGTCGAGCGCCGCGCTGAGTTGCGCAAAGCCGTCGCTGCCGATCGCATGGATCACGGACATCCCGAGGTCATGTCTGGAGATCGCCTTGTCGCGCATGGTGTGTCGAATCAATCGAACAGGAGTATCGATGCTGTCGATGATATTCGCGCGATTGACGAGCAATTCTGAACTTTTATGAACTGTCATCGACACTCGATTCCCGCCGACTAGAATCGGCTCCATTACGCGATCACGACGACGTTCGCATGCATCGAGCGACGTCTGCGCATCGCCGAAAAGCATCCGTTCCATCAACGTAACCGGGAGAACGCTGTGCTGAAGCTTCAAGACAAGATCGCCCTCGTCACCGGCGGCAGCTCCGGTATCGGCCGGGCCGCGGCGTTGCTGTTTGCGCGAGAAGGCGCACGGGTCGCGGTCGCGTCGCGCCGCATCGAGGAAGGGCTCGCGGTCGTCGAGGAAATTCACGGTGCGGGCGGCCACGCCATGTTCGTGAAGACCGATGTGTCGATCGCCGACGATTGCAGAAATGCGGTGGCGCAAACCGTCAACACATTCGGCAGGCTGGATATCGCGTTCAACAACGCGGGCGTCGAGGCGTTCGGCAATCCGGTGGCCGATACCGACGAATCGACCTGGGATTTCGTCGTCGACATCAACCTGAAAGGCGTATTCCTATCGATGAAATACGAAATTCCGGAATTGCTGAAAGCGGGCGGCGGCTCGATCGTCAATATGGCGTCGGCCTATGGTCTCGTCGCTTCGGCATTCGGCGGCTGCAGCTATCACGCGTCGAAGGCCGGCATCCTCGGGCTGACGCGCGCCGCCGCGCTCGAATACGCGCAGCAGAACATTCGCGTCAATTCGATCTGCCCCGCGTTCGTTGCGACGGCGATGGTCGAGAAGTTTCTCGCCGAGACGAACATGACGGATCAGATCAAGCGTTTTCATCCGGTGGGCCGCCTCGGCACCGAGGAGGAGATCGCCCAGGCCGTCGTGTTTCTTGCAAGCGATGCGTCGTCGTTCATGACCGGCACGACGCTGACCGTGGACGGCGGCATGACCGCGGCCTGACGCCGCGTTCGTGTTCGCGTGGCGCCCGGCGCGAGCACCGGGCAGATCGAATCAGACACTGCATGGATATCAATATGGATGCCAAAACACTAGACGTCGTGGTCGAAGCGAGGCGGGAACCGGTTGAATTGTTCGACGTCGGCGCGCCGATTCCATTGGGGCTCGTGCCGAGCCGGATGCATGCGTGGACGATCCGCCGGGAAAACCACGGCGAACCCCATCAGGCGTTCACGAAGGAGATCGTCGACGTGCCGTCGATCGGCCCCGACGACGTGCTGATTCTCGTCATGGCGGCCGGCGTCAACTACAACGGCGTGTGGGCCGCGCTCGGGCAGCCGTTTTCGGTGCTCGACCTGCACGACGATCCGTATCACATCACCGGTTCGGATGCGGCAGGCGTCGTGTGGGCCGTCGGTTCGAACGTGAAGAAGTGGCAGGTCGGCGACGAGGTGGTCGCGCATTGCTCGCAGGTCGACGGCGACGACGAGGAATGCAACGGCGGCGACCCGATGCTGTCGCCCTCACAGCGGATCTGGGGTTACGAAACGTCCCACGGATCGTTCGCGCAATTCGCGCGCGTGCAGTCGACCCAGTTGATGCCGCGTCCGAAGCACCTTACGTGGGCCGCGAGCGCGTGCTACACGCTTACGCTCGCGACCGCGTACCGGATGCTGTTCGGCCACAAGCCGCACGTGCTGTCGCCGGGGCAGTCGGTGCTCGTGTGGGGCGCGGCGGGCGGGCTCGGGACGATGGCGATCCAGCTCGCCGCGCTGGCCGGCGCGCGCCCGGTTGCCGTGGTGTCCGACGACGCGAAGGTCGAGTTCGTCAAGCGTCTCGGCGCGGTGGGCGTGATCAACCGCGCGAACTTCTCGTGCTGGGGCGCGCCGCCGCCCGTCGATGCGAAGGTCGAATACGCGGCTTACGTCGACGGCGTCAAGAAGTTCGGCAAGGCGATCTGGGACGCGCTCGGCGAAAAGCGTGACGTCGACATGGTGTTCGAACATCCGGGCCGCAACACCTTCGCGCCGTCCTGCTACGTCGTGAAGCGCGGCGGGATGGTCGTGTTCTGCGCCGCGACCAGCGGCTATGACCTGACCTGCGATGCGCGCTACATCTGGATGCGGCAGAAGCGCATTCAGGGCAGTCACTTCGCGAGCCTGAAGGAAGCGGCGCAGGCGAACCGGCTCGTGGTGAGCGGCAAGATCGATCCGTGCCTGTCCGAAGTGTTCCCGTGGAACCGGCTGCCAGACGCGCACGAGAAGATCCGCACGAACCAGCACCTGCCGGGCAACATGGCCGTACTGGTCCAGGCGAGCAGCCGCGACGACCTCGACGCGGCGCGCCGCCACTAGGCATGAAGCCTTTTTCCATCTGCGAGAACGGTATGGACCGGTCAACACCACCTGCGCAACGGGTTGCCATCATCGGCATGTCGTGCCGCTTCCCGGGTGGCGCATCCTGTGCGTCGAGCTACTGGGCGCTGCTGAATTCGGGGCGCACGGCGATTCGGGAGACCCCGCGCGAGCGCTTCGACATCGACGCGTTCTATTCGCCGGATCCGGACGCGCCCGGCACCACGTATTCGCGCGTGGCAGGTTACGTCGACGATCCGTTCTGCTTCGACCGCGGGCTGTTCCGCACGTCGGCGGCCGAGGCGCTCGAGATGGACCCGCAGCAGCGCTGGATGCTCGAACTGGCGTGGCACGCGCTGGAGAATGCGGGCATCGCACCGGGACGCTTGCGCGGCAGGAACGTCGGCGTGTTCATGACGACCGGCGAAGCCGATTACGGCCGGCGCACCGTGTGGTCGGGCGACCCGACGAAGATCACCACCTATTCGAAGCTCGGCAATCTGCGCGCGATGGCGCCCGGACGCGTGGCGCACATCCTCGGCCTGAGCGGGCCGGCGATCTTCGTCGATACGACCTGCTCGTCGTCGCTGGTCGCGGTGCATCTTGCCGCGCAGAGCTTGCAGGCGGGCGAATGCGACGTCGCGATCGCCGCAGGTGCGAACCTGATCCTCGGGCCGGAGGAAACCATCGGCGTCGCGCGGCTCCAGGCCATGTCCGCATCGGGACAGTGCCGCCCGTTCGATGCAAACGCCGACGGTTATATCCGCGGCGAGGGCGGCGGCGCGCTCGTGATGAAACGGCTCGACGATGCGCTGTCCAACGGCGATCGCGTCGACGCGGTGCTGGTGGGCTCGGCCGTCAACAGCGACGGCGCGAGCAACGGCCTCACCGCGCCCAACGGGGCGGCGCAGGAAGCGGTGATCCGTCGTGCGATGGCGCGCGCGTGCGTGCGCCCGGAAGCGGTCGCCTATGTGGAAGCGCACGGCACCGGCACGGCGCTCGGCGATCCGATCGAGCTGTCCGCGCTGCGCAACGTCCATGCACGCGCCGGCTCGCGCGACAAGCCGGTCCTGGTCGGCTCCGTCAAATCGCAGCTGGGGCATCTGGAGGGCGCCGCGGGGATGGCGGGCATCATCAAGGCGATGTTGATTCTTCGGCATCGTCATGTCCCCGCACAGGTCAATTTCGCGACGCCGAATCCGCGCTTTCGCTGGGATGGCGCACCACTCGAGATTCCGCGCGTAGGCACGCCGCTCGGCGAGGGCGACCGGTTGGTCGGCGTCAGCGGCTTCGGCATCACCGGCACCAACGTACACGTGATTCTGGCTGCGCCCGCCCCGGCGCCCGACACCGCTGCGCCGGCGGCGCGCGAGCGCGTGTTGACGCTGTCGGGGCGCTCCGCGCAGGCGCGCCGACGCGTCGCGTCGGCGTGGCGCGCGTGGCTCGCCGATACGTCGACGCCGATGCGCGACGCCTGCCACACGGCCAGCGTGCGGCGCGATCACTTCGAGCACCGGGTCGCGCTGGTCGGCACCACGGCGGCCGATTTCGTCGCTGCGCTCGATGCGTTTCTCGCCGCGAATCCGACGGGGCAATGGCACGACGGCGCGCCGCCGAGAATGCCGCGGCTCGCGTTTCTGATCCCGGGGCAGGGCGCGTGGCAACCGGGCGTCGGGCGCACGCTCTACGACGAAAACGGCTTGTTCCGCACACACGCGGATGCATGCCTGGCGCGGCTCGACGCAGCGACGGCACGCGACGTGCTCGATGCGATTGCGGGACGCGGTGGCGAAAGCGTCAGCCATCATCCGGGGCAGCTCGCCCATTTCGTCGTGTGCTATGCGCTGGCGCGCACCTGGATGGAACTGGGCGTGCGGCCCGATGTGCTGATCGGGCATTCGCTCGGCGAGCACGTGGCCGCCGTGATCGGCGGCGTGATGTCGCTCGCGGACGGACTGAAAGCCGTCGAGGCGCGCGGCCGCCTGTTCGATACGGCGACGCCGGCGGGCGCGATGCTCGCCGTTGCCGCCGCGGCGCACGAACTCGAGGCGCGCTTCGCGTTCGGCACCGAGCTGTTCGTGGCGGGCATCAACGGACCGGAGCAGACCGCGGTTAGCGGCACGCCGGACGCGGTCGCGCGCGTTCATGACGCGATGGTCGCGGCCGGCAAGCGCGTGTCGATGCTCAAGACCTACGGCACGCCCGGCCATTCGCCGCTGCTGCGCCCGATGCGCGAAGCGTTCCGGCAGGCGCTCGCGCCGCTGACGTTCGCGCAGCCGGCGATTCCGATCGTCTCCACGCTGACGGGCGCGGTCGTGACCGCGGCGATCGCCGGCGTCGACCATTGGCTGGACCTCGTCGAGCAGCCGGTGCGCTTTCATCAGGCGCTGCTCGCCGCGTCCGACGGCAACACGCTGTTCGTCGAAGTGGGGCCGGGCGCGGCGCTGTCGAAGCTCGCGCGCGCCGCGGCGGGCGGCGACTGGCAACGGGCGGTTTCGTCGCTCGCGGACGGACCGGACGGCGACGAGGAGGCGGAAACGACCGGCTTCGCGCACGCGTGCGCGCGGCTGTACTGCGTCGGGCAGACCATCGCGTGGAACCGGCTCTACGGTCATGCGCCGCGTCCCGCCGAAGCGCCCGGCTATGCGTTCGACCGCGATCGCTTCGAATTGCCGTTCGCCAATAGCGTGCATGTGCCCGTTGCGCCCGGCGGCGTATCGCAGCGACACGACGGTGCGCGTGCCGACGCATCGGACCAGCCGGCTTCGCTCGTCGGGCATTCGAGCGCCGCAGTCGCCAAGCCAGATGCCCAGCACGTGCTCGCCGCGATGCGCACCATCGCGGCAACGGTCGCGCCGGACGGCATCGTGGTCACGGATGATCGCTCGCTCGTCAGCCAGGGTCTCGACTCGCTCGCATTGACCGAATTGCGCGTACGCATGCACCAGCACTTCGGCAGGATGCCGCCGATCTCGATGCTGGCGCGCGGTGCGTCGCTCGCGACGCTGGCGGAGTGGTTCGGGGCGTCGAGCGGCAGTACGCCGAGCGCATCGCGCGCATCGGCGGTCGCGCCGGACGCGGCGACGCCCGGCGGCCACGATCCTGAACTGGTCGTCACGTTGCGCCCGGGCACCGGGCCGTTGGTCGCACTCGTGCATCCGGTCGGCGGCAACGTGCTCTGCTATCAGGAGCTGGCGGACGCGTGGCCGGGCGACCCGACCGTCGTCGGGATCCGTCATCCGTATGCGGAGGAGGGCCATGCGCCCGCATACCTGTCGATCGAGCAACTGGCGTCACGCTATCGCGCGGCATTGCTCGCCGCGCATGGCCGGCTGCCAGACGTGCTCGGCGGCTGGTCGTTCGGCGGCATCGTCGCGCATGAAATGGCGGCACAGTGGGAAGCGGCGGACGCGAGCGCGCCGCCTTTGATGATGATCGACAGTCCGCTGCACGACGGCGACTTCACGACGCGATTGCGCGCGCTCGCGCGCGATTTCGTCGCGCTGGATCCGTCGCAGGCCGTCGAGTCATGGCTCGACGATCCCCGCTTCGATGCGATGCTCGATCGCGACTTCTACCTCGCCGACGTGCGACGCCGCGCGCCCCCCGACCTGTTCGCCCGTCTGTCGCAGCTGCATGCGATGAGCGCGGTCGCACTCGCGCGTCATCGGCCGCAACAGGTGCGCGCGCGCATCGCGTATGCACTGGCTACACGGACCGCGGGGGCCATGACGGACGCACAGGCCACGCGCGAGTTGCGGCTTCTGACGCGCGGCGGCATCGCGGTGAGCGTATTCGACGACGACCACAACTCCATCGTGCGTGGCGCGTCCGCGCGTCGCGTCGCGGGTTTGCTCGACGGCGGCGCCGAGGCCGCGGAGCCGCAGCCTCAGCCGCATTCGACGTCCGCGCAGGCGAAAGTGTGCTGATTCAGCCGTACCGTGCCCGGTGCTTGCGCCGGGTCATTTTCGTCCATCCGACTTTAGGGAATCGATGCCATGAGCGAACAACTTCAAGCTGCAACCGTGAACGGCTCCGCAGTCACTGCGCAAACCATCCTCGCATGGATCCAGGAGTGGGCCGAAGCGAACCATCTGAAGGTGCCGACTGATCTCGAACAGACCTTCGCCGACGCCGGCTTCGATTCGATGCATTCGGTGGAACTCGCGTTCTTCCTCGAGGAGCGCCTCAAGATCAAGATCGACGACACGGTGCTCTACGACCATCCGACTTTCATTTCGCTGGCCGAGCATCTCGTGTCGCTCGGCGGGCATGACGCGAGCGCAGCGGCGGCGTCGAACGATGCGGCCGGCACCGGCAACTGGTAATTCGCGCGCGCCGGCTTCGGAGCGGTTCGCCGTCCGGCGCGCGTCACCGATCTTCACCGGAGGACGAAAGATGGCGGACTACCTATGCGCCGGCGCCCGCATGTCGCGCGTCGTCGGTTGCGGCTCGGCCCTGCCCGAGCGGCGCATGACGAATCACGACATCGCCCGCATGGTCGACACCACGGACGAGTGGATCACGCAGCGCACCGGCATCGTGGAGCGCCGCATCGCGGCGGACGGCGAGCATACGTCCGACCTTGCGATCGGCGCGGCGCGCGCTGCACTCGGGCACGCCGGCATCGGCGGGGCCGACGTCGACCTGATCGTGCTCGCCACCTGCACGCCCGATCGCACGATGCCGGCAACGGCGGTACGCGTGCAGGAAGCCATCGGGATGCGCGGCGGCGCGGCGTTCGACGTGCAGGCCGTGTGCTCGGGCTTCGTGTTCGCGCTGTCGGTCGCGGACAACATGATCCGGCTGGGCCAGGCCCGCACCGCGATCGTGATCGGCGCCGAAACGATGTCACGCATCGTTGACTGGCAGGACCGCAATACCTGCGTGCTGTTCGGTGATGGCGCGGGCGCGGTGGTGCTGCGCGGCGATCGCAGCGACGGCGACACGCCGCGCGGCGTCCTCACCACGCATCTGCACTCCGACGGCCGGTATCACGACAAGATCCATACCGACGGCGGCGTATCGTCGACGCGCGATGCCGGCAAGATGCATCTGGAAGGACGCGACGTGTTCCTGCATGCGGTCGTCAATCTCGCCGAGGCATCGCAGGAAGCGCTCGCGTCGCAAGGTCTCAAGCAGGACGACGTCGACTGGATCGTGCCGCACCAGGCGAACCAGCGCATCGTGCAGACGCTCGGCGTAAAGCTGAACCTGCCGATGGAGAAGGTCGTGGTCACGGTCGACAGGCATGGCAACACGTCGGCCGCGTCGATTCCGCTTGCGCTCGCCGAAGCGGTGGCCGACGGGCGCATCAAGGAGAACGATCTCGTGCTGACGCCGGCGATGGGTTCGGGCTTCACGTGGGGATCGGCGCTGATCCGCTGGTAGCGCGCAGCGCGCGGATGTGCCGGCCGTGCGGGCTACACGCGCAGCGCCGAATGCGCGTCGGCCGACCGCTAGCCGCCGGGGTTGGGGGCGTGGCCGGCGATGAAGGCGTCGACTTCGGTCAGGCAAAGCGGCGCGCCGAGATAGAAACCCTGCGCTTCGATGCCGGCCAGTCCGCGGGCCCATTCGAACTGCTCGGCCGTTTCGATGCCCGTCACCACGGTCTGCTTGCGATGGACTTTTGCAAGATGCACGAGGGTCTCGAGCACACGCATCGCTTCGTCGTTCTGCGCGACGTCGCGCAGCAGCGATCGATCGAACTTGACGATGTCCACCGGCAACTGCTGCAGCAGCGTCAGCGCGTTGAAGCCCGCGCCGAAGTCATCGAGCGCGACGCGCACGCCGATCGCCTGCACCGCGTGAATGGCCTCGACCAGCCAGTCGAGCCGCGCAGGCGGCACGACGTCGGTCAGTTCGATTTCGAGGCGATGCGGGTCGACGTCGAGCGTATCGAACAGTGCGGCGAGGCGCGCGGGGAAATCCGCATGTCCGAGTTCGAGCGGCGACAGGTTGATGGAGATCGACAACGCGTGATGGCCGGACGCGGCCCACTGCGCGAGCATTCGGGTGGCCCGCTGGGTCAAGAGATCCGTGAATTGTCCGGCGAGCCGCGAATCCTCGACCATGCTGATGAACGCGCTCGGCTCCAGCACGCCGCGCGAGGGATGTCGCCAGCGCATCAGGTATTCGAAACCGCTGAGCGCGAGCGTCTGCAGCGTGAATTTCGGTTGCAGCAGGAAGAAGAATTCGTCCTCGCGAAGCCCGCGTTCGGCGTCATTGAGTGGATGGTTCATTGCGAGCGTGCGATTCATGAATATTCCATATCGGCTGAACCGAAGACGTGCTGGTTCGTGATGAGGGGATTTTATTGGCCGGATATGTGAATTACAACTTTCAAAAATAAACAAATGTAAAATTGTTTAATCGTTTGGTGGTTTTGCGGTGATATTTATTTCCTTAAAAAGGCGAGTCTTTCGTCGTTATGAAAAATTATGAAAGCTCGCACTTTCGAATCTGCCTGATTGGCTGTAATTGGCTTGTGTCGTGGATTTTGTTGGTTGTTCGTGGGGAGTTGACCGAGAGCGGATTCGCAATTTTCGAGACCGTAAGATTGTTTTGATACATGATTACAGTTCGAAAAAATGTGATATGTGGACGGTAACGGTTGATTTCAATGTCTAATGATTTACATGTATACTGGCGGCGCATGAGAGGATTTTTTTTGTGTGTTTTTCGTCAGAGCCTGCGTGAATGTTTCCAGATATCGTGTTTCCGGGTCGACGCTTGATGTTTCCACATATTGGGCAGGTCATGTTCGAGATTCGCGGGGCGAGTTCGCGGAATTCGAGTTCGTCGCTGCGAGCGACGTGTAGCGCGATAGCTTGAAGCATCGTCGAATCGGCATGATCGGAAAATTCTTCGCATCGAGATCGCGTCGCGCACCGGACGCGGGCTTCGATCTTGCGAGAGAGTGGGCGTACGTCACGATAGCGTTCATGCTGCTCGCCGCGGCGCTGACCGCGACACCGCTGCTGCATCGCATCGACCGGGCATTGTTCGACCTTGCAGCGCCATCTGTCGTTGGTGCGGCAGGCGGTTCACCGGCTGCGACCGTGACCGATGCCCGCAACGCGGCCGCCGGGCGCCCGGCGAACGACGACGCACGCATGCCTTCGCGAGCGGCCGCGATGCCGCCGATGATCGGTTTCGCCGGGCGGCTGCTGTTCAACGAGGCGGTCGTCGTGCTGATTGGCGTATTGCTCTACCGGCTCGGTCCGAGCGCGGGCGTGATCGTGTCCATCGCGTTGCCGGTTGCGATCGCGGCCGTCGCGGCTGCCCTGTTCCAGTATCAGCATCGCTGGTTGCCACCTGCTCCGGGCATGTTCGTTTGCGTGCTTGCCGGCCTGCTGTGGTCATGGCGACGTCTACGCGCGTTGCTGCGCTTCGTCGTTCGACTGGCCGACCGTCTCGCCGCCGAGCCGTCGCTGCACGCCGAGACGCGCGCCGTTTCGCATGGCGCCGACCCGGTTCGGCGCGCACTCCAGCGGGCCGCCGCGCTGGACGCACAGGTGCGCGGGTATCGCGCGTTGATCGACGCATGGGTCGACAGTCTGCCGGAGGCAACGCTGATTGCGTCGGCCACCGGCACCGTGCTGCTGGCGAACCAGCGTGTCGCCGCGTTGTGTGCGGACCCCGACGCGGCCGCGCCGCCTTCGCCGGCCGGGCGCTCTGTGTCCGACGTGTTGTTTCAGATCACCGCATCGCATCGCGCGATCGAGTTTGCCGCTCAGGCGCTGACGAGTCTCAATCACCCGTCGGAAGGGCACGATCTGACGGCGCAGACGAAATCGCGGCTGGACCAGGGCATCGAGATCGCCAATTCGCGAGGCGGCCGCTCGCTGCTGATCAAGTGCGCGCCGATCCAGCCATCTGCTTTTGGCGAGCGCGCGCTCGTATTCCATGTGGCGGACGTTTCATCGGTGCGGCTCGCCGAGCGACAGCGGGACATGGCGTTGCGTTTCCTGTCGCACGACATGCGCTCGCCGCAGGCGTCCATACTCGCGCTGGCGTCGCAGATCCGGCGCGATCCGTCACGCTACACGCCGCAGCGCTTCGCCGAACTGGTTTCGCAGTATGCGACGCGCGCGCTCAGCCTGTCCGACGACTTCCTGTTTCTCGCCAAGGCCGAGAGCCTGCCGCCGAAGCTGGCCGCGGTGGATCCGGCGCTGGTGCTCGGCGATGCGGTCGACGATCTGCTGCCGCAGGCGAGTGCGCGCTCGACCACGGTCAACCTGATGGCCGAGCCCGGTCTCAGCACCATCGCGGACGTGCAATTGCTGCGCCGCGCGTTCGTCAATCTGATCGGCAACGCGATCAAGTTCGGTCGCGAGGCGTCCACGGTCGATGTGGAACTGTCGGCCACGGAGCGGCACGTGAAGATCGCCGTGACCGATTACGGCATCGGCATCTCGGAGCAGGATCGGGAAAAACTGTTCCGGGAATTCACGCAACTGGACGGCCATGCCGGATCGTCCGGACACGGTCTCGGCCTGGCATTCGTGAAGACCGTCGTGGATTCGCTTGGCGGCAAGCTGCAGGTGCGATCGACGCTCGGTGAGGGCACGACGTTCTTCATGTTCCTGTCGCGCCACCATCACGACGCCGCGTTGGGCGGTTGAGCGCGCTCGATGCGGTGACGCGCGCCGGCGCGGCGTTGCGCGAACGCAGCTGCGGCTGCCGCGGCAGTCGCGCTATGCGCCCGAAACGATCTGGATCCGGCGCGCTTCGGGCGCGCCGTTCTGTTTGGCCGGCGTGGCCAGCTCGAATTCGAGGACCGTACTTCTGGACGGCAGCCGCAACAGCACCGACGGATCCTGAACGCTGCTGCTGCGGAAATAGGCGGGGCTGGTCTCCGCTGCGGCGAGCAGCGGCGTGTCGGGCAGCGACGGCCAGAACGCGATGAAGCCGTAGCCGTCGTCCGGCTCGAAGCGATTGCAGATGCCACGCACGCGCGAGCCGACTTGCCCCCACGCCGGCCCGCCCGCACCCCAATCGCGCACCGGCAGAAGCCCGGGCACCAGATAGCCGCTGATGAATTGATCGGCGGCGTCGCGCAGTTCGGCCGCGACGTTGTTGAATCCCAGCACCTCGACGCGGCAGCCTTTTTTCTGCAGCGCCCGCACGACTTCCGCGAAATCGCCGTCGCTGGTCGCGATCAGCACCGTGTCGAGCCGGTCCGATTCGGACAGCGCGTCGATCGCCATGCCGAGATCCGAATTCGATTTGATCGTTTCCGTGCCGTCTTCGTCGGCATAGTGCCTGAGCGCCTTGACCGTGACCCGGAAGCCCTTGTCGCGCAGCGCCGCCTGATAGGCTTTCATCCGCGTGTCGTAGTCGGGCGAGCGGGACGCGCGGCGTTCGTCGAAGCTCAGATACGCATGCAGTCGCTGGATCGTGGCGCCTGCGCGACCGGCCAGCGCGCGCAATACCTCGTAGCGCATCATGTGACCGCCGTTCGCGTCCATGCTGCTGCCATCCACGTACACGCCGACCCTTCTCATCGTCGTCATCCGGATTCCTGCTGGTTTCTCGATCAGGTGACGGATCGACGCCGCCGCACCACGTCACGGGGATAGAAGTATTGGCATGCGCCCGGCTCGCGCGCAGCGGGCGGCACGGGCGACCGGGCGCCGCATGGAGCGCCGCGAGCGCGCGCCGCGCGGCACCCGGTCGCCCGGAATTGCGGCGGCAGCGCCCATTGGCCGGCGGGCGACGCGCCTCACGCGGGCGAGGCGTGAAGCGCGTCGCCGGCTTCGCTGCCGTCAGTTGCGCCCGCTCACGGTGATCGCTACGCGGCGATCGGGCTGCAGGCATGCGATCACGGCGCTGCTGCGGCCCGGCGGGCAATGCGTGACCGGCTCGCTCGACCCGACGCCTCGCGCTTCGATCACGCTGCCGTCGAGGCCATGCGAGATCAGGTAAGCGCGTACCGTCTGCGCGCGGGCGCGCGACAGCGGCTCGTTGACCGAGGCCGGGCCGATACGGTCGGTGTGGCCGACCACGACGATCCGCGTGATCTCGTTGTGGCGCTTGATGCGCTCGACCGCGTCGTCGAGCTGCGCCTTGCCGGCCGGCAGCATCGAATCGAGGCTCGATTTGCCGAAGGCGAACAGCGCGTCGCTTTGCAGCGTGAACTGCTCGAGCGTCGCGGCCGGCGCGGCGGCTGCGGCCGCAGGCGCGGCGGCCGGTGCGCGGACGAAATCGGCGCATGCGGGATCGCGCCAGTAGGTGTTGCTCACCTTCATGTGCTCGTCGTATCGCACCTGATACTGGCAGGTGACGACTTCATTGCCGCGGCGGAAATCGAACAGGTAGTTCCACGTGTGGCTACCGACGAACCACTCGTTGAAGTGGGGCGGCCCCAGCAGGTCGAACATCTGGTCCTTGTTCAGGCCGGGGCCGACGTTACGCAGATTGGCTACGTTCACGAAGGTGCCGCCCTTCGGGCTGGCCGATTGCGGATCGGGGAATCGGGGCGGGCCGTCGACGGCGCAGCCTTCGAGGGAAACAACCGAGAGCAGGCTGACAGACAGCGCAAGTGCCCATTGGATTTTCATGATCAGTTTCTCGCATCGTATGAGGAGCGGCGCGCCGGGCAACCGCGGCAACGCTCGATGAAGCGTTGCGCAGCCCGGAGCGGCACGGTTGCATGTCGGGTTCTCGCGATCACCACTGATAGCCCGCGCCGATCACGGCACCGTAGTCGTTGCGCGTATTGGTCGTGACGGCGGCCTTGTAGATCCAGTGATTGTTTTCCGAGATCGTCGAGATGCCGAGGGCCTGGCCCGACTGGCTGTGGTAGTAGCTGCCGGCGATCGCCACCATGCTCTTGCCGGGCCCGGAAGGCTGCGGCAGACCGGCGACGGCCATTGCGCTCGCCGCACCGGCGTCCGCGTCGCGCCGCAGCCCCTGGATCTTCGCGTCGGTGTAGGCGTTCGCGTTGCCGACCGCGGCATTCAGCTGCTGCACGTTGACGCCGTCGGTCGGGGCGGTCCCTGCCGCGACGTTCGTGAGTTGGCGCGTCGAGTTGGCCGTGCCGATCGAGACGACGTTGTTGCGTCCTTCGTCGTTGCTGCCGGCGCCGATCGCGACCGAGCCGTTGCCGGAAGACGTCGAGCCTGCGCCGATCGTCGTCGAACCCGTGCCGGATGCCGTCGAACCGTTGCCGACCGCGGTGCTGTTCGAACCCGACGCGACGGCGCCGTTGCCGCCGGCCGACGAGTTCGAGCCGGTCGAGGCGGGCGGCGTGGACGAGCCGGGTGTCGACGGGAAGCCGCCGTTGGTGTTGCTGAGGTTCTGGATCAGCGTCGTCAGGTTCTGGTTGACCGCGTCGAGCTGGCTGACGTTGACCGCATCGGTGCCCGCGGAGCCGGCCGCGACGCCGGTGATCTTGCGGTTGCCGAGGTTCACTTCGCCTGCCGACGACTGTGGGCTGCTCAGTCCGTATGCGATGTAGTTGGACTGCGCGCCGACCGTCGTGACCGAACCCGCGCCGATCGCGACGCTGTTCGCGAAGGTCGCGCTCGCGCCGGCGCCGAGCGCGAGCGTATCGGCGGCGCTGCTGTTCGAACCCGAACCGATCGCGATGCCGCCCGACGCGCTGGCGACGGCGTTGGCGCCTTGCGCGATCGATTGCGGGCCGGTCGCGTTCGCGCCGCTGCCGAGCGCGATCGCATCGGCCTGCCCGGAATTCGCGGCCTGTCCGATAGCGACGCCGCCGGGCGCCGTCTGCTGGACGACCGCGCCGTTGCCGATCCCCACGCCGTTGTCGCCGTTGACGACGGTCGTCGGGCCGACCGCGACCGACTCCGCGCCGACGGCGAGCGAATCGGCCGCCGTCGAATTCGCGTGGAAGTACATCGTCGGCGTGACCGAGAACGATTGCAGCGCGCCGGTCAACTGCCGGACCGTCACCGCGTCGTGCGCGCTCGTGCCGTCGGCGACGTTGGTCAGCTGACGGTAGGTGTTCCCCGACGCGCTGCCGAACGACACGGAGCCGAGCAGCGTTGCGTCCGACGTGTTGAACGGCACGGTGTGGCTGCCGGCCGGAATGGTGCCGCTGCCCGCCGCGACGGCGCGGTCCGCCACCGAGCCCGAGCCGATCGCTACGCTGCCGGCGATCGACGCGGTCGTCTGCGCGCCGAGCGCCATGCCGTTTGCGGCAGTCGACTGCGCGCCGGTGCCGGCCGCGAAGCTGTCGGTCGCGCTGGCGAGTGCCTGAGGACCGACGGCAATGCTGTCCGTGCCGGTTGCCTGGCTGTCCGCAAGCGTCGAGTTCGCATGGAAGTATTTGATCCCTGCGCCGTTGTTGATGTTCGAAATCGCGGTCGTATTGGCCGTGACCTGCTCGTTGGTGGCGAACAGTTGCGAGCCGTTGACTGCGTCCGTGCTGGTGCCGCTCAACTGGCCGGCCGCGACGTTCTGGATCTGCCGTTCAGCGCCGGCCGAGCCGACGCTCACCACGCCGGCCGGCGCCGTGCCCGCGAAGGTATAGGCGACGCCGCCGATCGTCGCGCCGGGCGTCGGGGTCGCCGCGGTGGTGGTCGATCCGGCGCCGAGCGCGACGCTGTTGGCCACGCTCGCGATTGCGCCCGAGCCGAGCGCGAGGCCGTTGGTCGCGGCGGCCTGCACGACCGCGCTGTCGCCGAGCGCGACGCCGCCCGCGACGTTCGCCTGCGACGCGTTGCCGAGCGCCACCGCTCCCTGGCCGTTCGCGACGTTGGTATTGCCGAGCGCGACCGCGCCGTTGCCGCTCGCGGTGTTGTTGGCGCCCATCGCCACTGCGCCGTTGCCGGTCGCGGTGTTCGGATCGCCGATCGCCACCGCGCCGTTGCCGTTCGCGGTCTGGCCTTCGCCGAGTGCGACGGCGCCCGTGCCGCCCGCGACCTGCGAGTTGTGGCCGCCGGCGATCGAGCCGGCGCCCGCGGCGGCCGCGACCGTGCTGGTGTCGCCGAATGCTACTGTCGAGCCGGCGAGCGCCTGCGAGTTGGTGCCAAGCGCGACGCCGCCGTAACCGGCCACATGCGAATTCACGCCGACGGCCACCGAATTGTCGGCGCTCGCGGTCGCGCCCGCGCCCACTGCCGTGGCCGAGATACCGGAAGACGTGGCGAGGTTGCCGATGGCGATGCCGAACAGCGTGGCCGCCGTGGCCGTATTGCCGAAGGCCATCGAGCTGGTACCGCTCGCCGTCGCCTGGTTGCCGAAGGCCTGCGCATAGATCGCGCCGGCGAGCGCGTTGTTGCCGATCGCGACGGCCTGGGCGCCCGTCGCCTGCGTGCCTGAACCGGGGACGCCGGCCGTGCCGCCCGGCCCGATCGCGATCGAACTAGCGGCCGATACGCCGCTATTCACGCCGATCGCGATGCCCGACGCGCCGCTGACCGACGCGCCCGATCCCAACGCGACACCCGCTGCCGCCGCGGTCGTCGTGATCGACTCGAACCCCGTCGCGACCGAATAGGCGCCGGCCGCCGTCGCCTGGGTCGACAATGCCGTCGCGTGATCGCCCGATGCGGTGCTGTTCGCGCCGAGCGCCGTGGCAAAGGTGCTGGACGCCGTCGCCGCTTGCCCGAATGCGCTCGCGCCGGTGCTGCCCGCGACGGCGCTGGTGCCGACCGCTGTCGCCGCGGTGTCGGTCGCTGCGGCCAATCGCCCGAGGGCAACGGCGTATTGTCCGGTTGCCTGCGCGTTGGGGCCGACCGCCGTCGCCATCTGCGCCGAGGCTATGGCCGCGGGACCGAGCGCCGTGCTGGTCTGCCCGGACGCCGTCGTGTTGACGCCCATCGCGAGCGAGTTCCCGCCGGATGCAAGCGCATTCGCGCCCATCGAGATCGCGCCGGCGGCGGACGAATGGCTGTTCGTGCCGACCGCTACCGCGTTCAGCCCCGTGGTCGATGCGCCGCCGCCGATCGCGACGCCCAGGCCGCCGCTGGCCGAGGCCGCTGCGCCGCCGGGGCCGGAGATCGCGACATCGCCCGTCCCGGTCGCGCTGCCGGTGCCCGCGGCGTACTGCGCATGGGCGAGCTGCCACGACGCGCCGAGCCAGACGGGAATCGCCAGACCGACCAGCAACCGGATTTTCCGTTGATGTGCGGCCGCGACGCTTGGTTGCGCGCAGCGGTCGTCGCATATGGTCGCCGCCCCGCCGGCGCTGCCTTTGCCGCGCGCCTTGCCAAGCTCGGATGCGGCGACGAACGCGCCCCGCGCGTTGCTCCATATGACTTTGTGCACTCTGTTCATCTCGATGCTCCGTGTGGAATAAGCACTTCTCTATCGGCGTTGATTGGGTCGTAGTGCGAAGCGGGACCGGTGAATGAAAGGAGAGTCATGACCGGTGTGGAGGGGACTTGGGGGGCGTCGAGCGTTTGCGGGCCGCACGGATGTCGTTGCGCGACGGGGTCGGCGAGCGCGGCGACCGCACTCGACGTGGCAGAGAACGCCGCATTGCCGTGCGTCGGTGCGAACGCGTTCGATGGCTGTCGGTGCGTCGCGCGCAGGTGGGCCGTGCGGTGGTCCGACGTGCGCTCCGCGCGCGCAGGCATTGCGAGCTGGACCGCGACGCGTGTGCGTCGTGAGGGATGGGACGGCGCCGATCGCGACGCGACGCTATTGGCGCGCAGGGGCCGCCTGAATGCTGCGTGGCCGGATATTCGGACGGCGGTAGATCGTCTCGGCGAATTCGACATTTTTCAATCTCGATATAAGTAAAGCGAAATCGGCGATATATCGCCGCTACTCTATTGAATGTCAGATGCTATATATGGGTCTTTGTCGTTTGAATTGCATCGCGATACGTCCGCGACCGCGATTCGAACGGGTACGGAAAAGCCCCGGCTAAATCGGCTCGATGCTCGATGGCAGAGTCGCTTTGGCCGGCTATAAAGGTCACCGATAGAGGTACTCGTCCGTTATCTGCTTCGTATACCTATTCTGCTTTGAATTTGCGGTTATTAATTTTGCCGATCTTTTCGATGGCTAGATGTTAGGAGAGGAAGTCGCAATTAAAAAGTGAACATTTGTCACTTCAAAGAAGCGTGAAAATTTACAAAATTTCGTTTTAAATGAACGGGCTGGACGCGCATTGAAAAGAGGAGGCCGAACCATTTCTGACGAATGGTTGGGGGAGGACGAGCGAAGACTCGGCAGCGCGAAACGACCGGGCTGTCGTTTCGCGGATTTGTGAAGGTGTGCGCGATGCCCGGTTCGGCAGCGCGAAGCAGGATCGTCGGGGGATCGTGGAGCAACGCACGCTGCCGCGCGCGGCATCACCCGCTGCTCACACGCGACTGTCGATCAGCGCCGGCTCGTTGAAGTGAAGCTCCGTTGAAGCCCGGGTCTGATCGAGTCGATATCCCAACGTGTAGATGGCCGACAGCCGCAAGCCGTTTTCGATGCTCAGCTTGAGCTTTTGCCGGATTCTGTAGATGTGCGTGTCGAGAGAACGCGACTCCGTTCCGAGTTCCCGGCCCCAGGCCGTCGTCGCCAGCTGCTCGCGCGACATGATCTTGCCGATGTTGTTGAACAGGCACGCGACGAGCTGGAATTCCTTCGTCGTCAATTCGATCGTGTCGTCGCGAAGCCGCACGGTGCGATGCACGGGATCGAGCACGTATTCGCCGGCGCGAATCGGCTCGTCGCGCTTCACCTTCCGCCCGATGCGACGCAGCAGCGCATTGACTCGCGCCGCCAGTTCTTCTGCGCGGAACGGTTTGCTCAGGTAGTCGTCGGCGCCGGCTTCCAGCGCTCTGACGACGTCGAGCTCCTGCACGCGGCTGGTCAGGAACAGCACGCCGTATTCGACGTCGGCGCGGGTCCGGATCCAGTTCAAAACCTCGATGCCGGTGAGGCATGGCAAGTGCCAGTCCAGCACGACCGCGTCGACCGACTCGGAGCGCAGGAACCGCAGCGCCTGCTCGCCGTCGACGACGACCTTGATCGTGTGACAGAAAGGGGCCAGTGCGCTTTGCACTTCTTCGGCCTGAACGGGATCGTCCTCAACCACCAATATGCGCATTCATGCACCCCGGATACCTTGGTTGGCTTGATCGCAAACGCGGCGCGGCCGATGCGCAAACGTTTGCCTTTCGATGCGTGTGGAACAAACGGTTAGGGAATATAAATCATGGGTAATGAACGCGATTGTGACATTTTGTGAATTCATCGGATGAATCGCGCGACCGGTAAGAAGGGGCCGAAAGGACGTGACACTGCCGAATTTTTTACCTGCCCGCGCTGTGTATCGGCACCGGGAACGACGCGCGTGGGCCACGCAGCGCTCGCCGATTGCGTGACCGTACGATGCCGTTGTGCCGGGCGTAGCCCGCATTGGAAAACTGTATGAATGTACAGTATAGTATCCGCCGGACGCGCGCCGCCCAGGCATGACCCCTGCGACGCGTGCGCCGTGCCTGCGGAGATCCGCCGCAGCGCCGCGGCACCGTGATTCCGGCTAACTCCTTCAGACGGGCAGGCAAATTGTCATCCAGCAATCTGATCCGCATTCGCGGAGCACGTCAGCACAACCTCAAGAATCTCGACCTCGACCTGCGCACCGGCGAAATGACGGTCGTCACCGGCCCGTCGGGCTCAGGCAAGTCGAGCCTCGTGTTCGACACGCTGTACGCGGAAGGCCAGCGGCGCTACGTCGAGACGTTCAGCGCGTATGCCCGGCAGTTCCTCGACCGGATGGACCGCCCGCAGGTCGAGCGCGTCGACGGCGTGCCGCCCGCCATCGCGATCGACCAGACCAACCCGGTGCGCAGCTCGCGCTCGACGGTCGGCACGATGACCGAGCTGAACGACCACCTGAAGCTGCTGTACGCGCGCGCGGCCGAGCTGTTCGACCGCAAGACCGCGCGCCAGGTGCGCCACGACACGCCGGAGACGATCTACGCGCAGCTGCTCGAGCGCACGCGCGCCGACGATCCGCGCGTCGTCGTCACGTTTCCGGTCGAGCTGCCGGACAGCGCGTCAGACGAAGAGGTCACGCAGTGGCTGTCGGCGAGCGGCTACACGCGCGTGCAGGCGCAGCGTGAAGTCGCGTCGCCGACCGGCCCGCGCAAGCTGCTCGACGTGGTGGCCGACCGCTTCCGCGTGCAGCAGGCCGACAAGGTGCGCGTGGTCGAGGCGATCGAGGCGTCGCTCAAGCGCGGCGGCGGCCGCGTGAACGTCTACGTGCTGCCGGCGGATGCGCAGGACGCCTCGGCCGAGCCGCAGCTGTGGCGCTTCTCCACCGGGCTGCACGACCCCGACAGCGATCTGCGCTACGCGGAGCCGCAGGCCGCGCTGTTCTCGTTCAACTCCGCATACGGCGCATGCGAAACCTGCCGCGGCTTCGGCCGCGTGATCGGCGTCGATCTCGGCCTCGTGATTCCCGACGCGCGCAAGACGCTGCGCGGCGGCGCGATCAAGCCGATGCAGACGCCCGCATGGAAGGAATGCCAGGACGACCTGATGCGCTACGCGGCGAAAGCGGACATCCGCCGCGACACGCCGTGGTCGGATCTGACGGAGGCCGAGCGCGACTGGGTGATCAACGGCTCGCCCGACTGGAACGGCAAGTGGCAGAGCCAGTGGTACGGCGTCAAACGCTTCTTCGGCTATCTGGAATCGAAGGCGTACAAGATGCACATCCGCGTGCTGCTGTCGAAGTACCGCAGCTACACGCCATGCGAAGTCTGCGGCGGCGCGCGCCTGAAAACCGAATCGCTGCTGTGGCGGCTCGGCTCGAAGCCGAATGCCGACGCGGTGCTCGCGCCGGCCGATCGTTTCATGCCGCGCGGCGTCGAATGGACGCGCGCGCAACTCGACGCGCTGCCCGGTCTGACGGTGCACGACCTGATGCTGCTGCCGATCGAGCGGATTCGCCGCTTCTTCGACGACATCGAGCTGCCGAGCGCGCTGCTCGACGATGCGCTGAAGCTGCTGCTCGCGGAAGTGCGTACGCGCGTCAAGTATCTGTGCGACGTGGGGCTCGGCTACCTGACGCTCGACCGGCAGAGCCGGACGCTGTCGGGCGGCGAAGTGCAGCGGATCAACCTCACCACGGCGCTCGGCACGTCGCTGACCAAAACGCTGTTCGTGCTCGACGAGCCGAGCATCGGCCTGCATCCGCGCGACCTCACGCGCATCGTCGACGCGATGCAGCGGCTGCGCGACGCCGGCAACACACTGGTCGTCGTCGAGCACGATCCGTCGGTGATGCTCGCGGCCGACCGGCTGATCGACATGGGCCCCGGCCCCGGCGAGCGCGGCGGCACGATCGTGTTCGACGGCACGCCGGGCGACATCCGCTCGGCGCACACGCTGACGGGCGAGTATCTCGGCGGCCGCAAGCACGTCGCGCATGCGTCGGACTGGGCGCGCCGCCCGGTCGACGCCGACACGCCGCGCATCGTGCTCGAAGGCGCGACCGAACACAATCTGCGCGACGTGACGGTCGAGATCCCGCTGCAACGGCTCGTCTGCGTGACGGGCGTGTCGGGCTCCGGCAAGTCGACGCTGCTGCAGGACGTGCTGTATCCGGCGCTGGCGCGCCATCACGGCAAGGCGACGGAGTCGCCCGGCGCGTTCCGCAGTCTGGCGGGCGCCGATCAGGTCGGCGACGTCGTGTTCGTCGATCAGTCGCCGATCGGCAAGACCACGCGCTCGAACCCGGCGAGCTACGTCGGCGCGTTCGACGAGATCCGCAAGCTGTTCGCGAAAGCGCCGCTCGCGCTGCAACGCGGCTACGGCGCCGGCACGTTCAGCTTCAACTCCGGCGACGGCCGCTGCCCGACCTGCGGCGGCTCCGGGTTCGAACACATCGAGATGCAGTTCCTGAGCGACGTGTATCTGCGTTGCCCCGATTGCGACGGCAGCCGCTACCGCGCGGAAATCCTCGAAGTGCGGATCGAGCGCGACGGCCGCGCGCTGAACATCGCCGACGTGCTCGACCTGACGGTCAGCGAAGCGGTCGGCTTCTTCGCGACGGACGCCGAGGTGCTGCGCGTGCTGCAGCCGATCGTCGACGTCGGGCTCGAATACGTGAAGCTCGGCCAGCCGGTGCCGACGTTGTCCGGCGGCGAAGCGCAGCGGCTGAAGCTGGCCGGCTTCCTCGCCGAGTCGGCGGCGGCGGCCGGCGGGCGCCGTGTCGCGAGCGAGGAGGCACGCATCGCGCGCGCGAAGCTGTTCATGTTCGACGAGCCGACCACCGGCCTGCACTTCGACGACATCGCGAAGCTGATGCGCGCGTTCGGCAAGCTGCTCGCGGCCGGCCATTCGCTGATCGTGATCGAGCACAACCTCGACGTGATCCGCGCGGCCGACTGGCTGATCGATCTCGGCCCGGAAGGCGGCGACGGCGGCGGCCTGGTGCTGTGCGCGGGCACGCCCGACGACGTGAAGGCGTGCGCGCAATCGCATACGGGCGTCGCGCTGCTGCAGTACGAGCAGGCGATGGACGGCAACGCCGCAAGCGCCGACGAAGGCGTGCCGCTGCAGGTCGCGCTGAACGCGGCGCGCGCGCGGCGCGCGATCGAGGGCGAGGACGTCGTGCGGATCGTCAATGCGCGCGAACACAACCTGAAGGCGCTCGACGTCGACATTCCGCACGGCAGGTTCAACGTGATCACCGGCGTGTCGGGTTCCGGCAAGTCGACGCTCGCGTTCGACATCCTGTTCCACGAGGGCCAGCGCCGCTACCTCGAATCGCTGAACGCCTATGCGCGCTCGATCGTGCAGCCGGCCGGGCGGCCCGAGGTCGACGCGGTGTACGGCATTCCGCCGACCGTCGCGATCGAGCAGCGGCTGTCGCGCGGCGGCCGCAAGAGCACGGTCGCGACCACCTCCGAGGTCTGGCATTTCCTGCGTCTGCTGTACGTGAAGCTCGGCCTCCAGCATTGCATCCACGACGGCACGCCGGTCACGTCGCAAACCGTCGAGTCGATCGCCGCGCAGCTGCTGCGCGACCATCGCGGCGAGCACGTCGGGCTGCTCGCGCCGCTCGTCGTCAACCGCAAGGGCGTGTACACCGATCTCGCGAAGTGGGCGAAGGCGCGCGGCAGTACGCATCTGCGCGTCGACGGCGAATTCGTGCCGGTCGATCCGTGGCCGAAGCTCGACCGTTTCCGCGAGCACACGATCGAGCTGCCGGTGGCCGATCTCGTCGTGTCGCCCGACGACGAAGCCGCGTTGCGGCGCGCGCTCGACGACACGCTCGAGCTCGGCAAGGGCGTGATGCATCTGCTCGCGCCGCTCGACGGGCTGCAGCAGGCGCTGCAGAACGATCGCTCGACCGCGGGCGTCGGGGCGGTCAAGGTGCTGTCGGTGAAGCGCGCGTGCCCGGTGTGCGGCACCAGCTACCCCGAGCTCGATCCGCGCATGTTCTCGTACAACAGCAAGCACGGCTGGTGCACGACGTGCGTCGGCACCGGCGTCACGCTCACGCGCGAGCAGCGCGCCGCTTACGACGACACGGTGTTCGCCGGCGACGAACGCGGCCGCGAGCAGACCTTGCCGTCGGACGAGCAGGAGCCGGAAGGCGTCGGCAACGAGCCGTGCCCCGATTGCGGCGGCACGCGCCTGAATCCGTCCGCGCGCGCGGTGACGTTCGATGCGCACTCGATCGTCGACGTCGCGCAATGGACGGTGTCCGACACGCGCCGCTGGATCGATGCGCTCGAATTGACCGGCCGCGACGCGCAGATCGCGCGCGACATCGTCAGCGAGATCGGCAGCCGTCTCGCGTTCCTCGAGGAAGTCGGGCTCGGCTATCTGAGCCTCGATCGCGCCGCGCCGAGCCTGTCGGGCGGCGAAGCGCAGCGCATCCGGCTCGCCGCGCAGCTCGGCAGCAATCTGCAGGGCGTGTGCTACGTGCTCGACGAGCCGACCATCGGCCTGCATCCGCGCGACAACCGGATCCTGCTGGACGCGCTGCGCAAGCTCGGCGACAAGGGCAATACGCTGGTCGTCGTCGAGCATGACGAGGACACGATCCGCCGCGCCGATCACATCATCGATATCGGGCCGGGCGCCGGCAAGCGCGGCGGTACGCTGGTCGCCGAAGGCGCGGTCGCCGATCTCGCCGCGCAGCCCGATTCGGTGACGGGCCGCCTGCTCGCGCATCCGATGACGCATCCGTTGCAGCCGCGCCGCCCGGTGAACCCGCGCGGCCAGCACGGCGCCGACGCGGTGCCGGACGGCTGGCTCACCGTGCATCGCGCGACGCTGCACAACCTGCGCGACGTTACCGTCGACATTCCGCTGGCGCGGCTCGTCGCGGTGACCGGCGTGAGCGGCTCCGGCAAGTCGACGCTCGCGCGCGACGTGCTGATGACGAACCTGCTCGACGCGGTCGGCCGCTCGGTGCTGTCGTCGCCGGCCACGCGCCGCGCGCGCAAGGCCGCGCAGCTGGACGCGCCGGCGACGAAGCGCCGCTCCAGCGTGCTCGCGCGCAGCGCGCCGCGGCCGGCGCTGAGCGTGACCCACGCGTGGCAGGGCTGCGCGTCGCTGAGCGGCTGGGAGAGCATCGACCGCGTGCTCGAAGTCGACCAGACGCCGATCGGCAAGACGCCGCGTTCGTGCCCGGCCACCTACATCGGCGTGTGGGACACGATCCGCAAGCTGTTCGCCGACACGCTCGAAGCACGCGCGCGCGGCTACACGGCGTCGCGCTTCTCGTTCAACACCGGCGACGGGCGCTGCCCGGCGTGCGAAGGGCAGGGCGTGCGCACCATCGGGATGAGCTTTTTGCCGGACGTGAAGGTGCCGTGCGACGTGTGCCACGGGCAGCGCTTCAACCCCGAAACACTCGCGGTCACGTGGCGCGGCCGGAACATCGGCGACGTGCTGACGATGGAGATCGACGAAGCGGTCGCGTTCTTCGCGCCGATCTCGAACATCGCGCATCCGCTGCAGCTGATGAAGGACGTCGGCCTCGGCTATCTGACGCTCGGCCAGCCGTCGCCGACGCTGTCCGGCGGCGAGGCGCAGCGGATCAAGCTCGTCACCGAGCTGACCAAGGTGCGCGACGACATCACGCGGCGCGGGCAGAAGGCGCCGCACACGCTGTACGTGCTCGACGAGCCGACGGTCGGCCTGCACATGGCCGACGTCGCGAAGCTGATCCGCGTGCTGCACCGGCTGGTCGACGGCGGGCACAGCGTCGTCGTGATCGAACACGACCTCGACGTGATCGCGGAAGCCGACTGGATCATCGATCTCGGCCCCGAAGGCGGCGTGGGCGGCGGCACGATCGTCGCGGCGGCGCCCCCGGAAAGGCTCGCGAAGGTGAACGCGAGCCATACCGGACACGCGTTGAAGCCGGTGCTCGCGCGCACGGCCTCGGACGGCGGCGACGCGGTGCGTGACGGCGTGGCCCAGGCCGGTTGATCAGCGGTGCTGCCGCTGACTGGCGCTTTCGTCCCGCGCCAACGCGGGCACTGCGTGTCGGGGCGAAACGCAGCGTTGCCGAGGCCGCCGCCGGCGTTCGGATCGGACGTCGGCGCCGGTTTTCGATTCGGGCAGTGCGATCGATCGCGCGTCCGACACGCGGGCGGACGCGCTATGCACGCGCTCGACCGTTATCCGCCCACGCGGTCAACGAACCGTCGCCTCGACGTGCGCGCTCGCGCCGGCTTCGCGGTGCGCGGCCCCCGCCGCATCCCCTACGCGCACGTGCGCCGTCCTGAATACGACGATCCTGCGCACCAGATACAGCGTGACGAAGCTGACGGCCACTGCGATCCATTTCGCGGCGACCGTGCCGACCCGCGCCGACGCGACGTGCACGATGCCGCCGGTCAGCAGCGAGCCGAGCGCGCAGCTCGCCGCGAACAGCAGCGCTTCGCCGAGCTGCCGGCGGCCGGTCGCGTCGGAGCGGAACACCACGCGGCGCGACAGCAGATAGTTGACGACACCCCCGCCCAGGTACGCGAGCCACGCCGAGATCCCCGCGTCGATCGGCATCGTCGCCTTCAGGACGACGAACAGCGCCCAGTCGACGCCGAGCGACACCACGCTGACGACGCAATAGCGCGACAGCATCATGTCCGCCTCCACTGAACGGTGCGGGCCGGCACGGCGCGCAGGCCCGCTGCGCCGGTTTGCGGTTCGGCGCCGCTCTCGTGATATTCGGCGTCCTCGTTGACGGCCCATACGTCGCGAAGCCGATGCCCGGCGACGATGTTCTCGACGGTCAGCATCGCCGTCATCATCGCGTGGTCCTGGTTGTTGTACTTGTGCATGCCGTTGCGGCCGACGAGATGCAGATTCGGAAAGTGTTCGGCCAGATCGGCCCGGATCCGCTCGACGATCGCGCGGTAATCGTCGTCGTACACCGGATACGCCTTCGGCTGGCGCACGACGCGCGCGCCGCGGATCTGGTCGCGCGTCGCCAGGCCGATCTGTTGGAGCTCGCGGATCGCGAGCGCGGTGATGTCGGCGTCGCTGCTCTCCCACATCGCATCGCCGTCGAAGCAGAAGTACTCGAGCCCGAGGCAACCGCCCGTCGCGGCGTCGGGCACCATCTCGGGCGACCACGATGCGAAGTTCTGGATGCGCCCGA
This sequence comes from Burkholderia sp. B10, assembly GCF_004368385.1. Taxonomy (NCBI): domain Bacteria; kingdom Pseudomonadati; phylum Pseudomonadota; class Betaproteobacteria; order Burkholderiales; family Burkholderiaceae; genus Burkholderia; species Burkholderia sp. B10. The sequence goes on from NZ_PQMX01000036.1 coordinate 28,302, forward strand.
CCTTGACCGACGGGTCGTGGATGTAGATCCAGTTGTCCGTGAACGTGGCCGGCCGGTCGAGTATCAGCGCGACCGTGATGAAGTCGCGGTACTGGAGCCGCGCGGCGGCATCGGCGGACGACGGCCGCGGCGAAATCGCGTTGATGGTTTCCCGCAGCGGCGCGGTGCACACGACGTCGCGCGCGCTGATGCGATGCGTCTGTCCGTCGGGGCCGATGGTTTCGACGAGCCAGCGCCGCGCGTGGCCGTCGTACTGCAGTGCGCCCGCTGCGTGGCCCATCATCAACCGTCCGCCTTGCTGCTCGAACTTGCGCGCGGCGGCTTCCCACAGCATGCCGGGGCCGCGTCGCGGGTAGTGGAACGATTCGATCAGCGACTTGACGTCGGTCCGGCGCGACCGGATCCCGAGCGACCGCTTTACCGCACCGGCGATCGCGGTGGACAGGCTGAGCCCCTTGATGCGCTGTGCGGCCCAGTCGGCCGAAATTTCGTCGCAGGACATGCCCCACACCTTTTCGGTGTAGGTCTTGAAGAAGATCGAGAACAGCCGTTCGCCAAACTGATTGGCGACCCATTGATGAAACGACGTCGGGTTGCGGCACGGCCGCACGCGCGCGGCGAGGTACGACAGCACGCAGCGCGCGCTTTCGACGATGCCCAGGTTCATCAACGCTTCGAGCCCGTCGAGCGGATAGCGGTAGAACTTGTTCCGGTAGAAGATGCGCGAGCTGCGCGGCCGCTCGATGAAGTCGTCCGGCAGCAGCTCGTGCCATAGCGCGACGACCTCGGCGGACTTGGAGAAGAAGCGGTGCCCGCCGATGTCGAAGCAATGGCCGTCGAACCGTTCGGTGCGACTGATGCCGCCGACATAGTGGGGATCCTTCTCGACGAGCGCGACCGACAGCGCGGTCTGTTTGGTCAGCAGGTAGGCGGCGGTGAGGCCGCCCGGCCCGGCGCCGATGATCAGTACGTCAACCGATTGATCCATGATGTCACCCCGAGTGTCGAGTCGCTGGTTTGTCGTGTGTCGTCTCTGCCGTTCCAGCCGGACGGCGAGCCGTGATGTCGAAGCGGTTGCGGGCGTCCGGCTCAAGCGCCGTCCACGCGCGCGTCGTCACGCGCGGGCGGGCCGGCCTGCGCTGCAGCGGGCATTCGCTCGTGAATTGCGTCGGTGTCGGTGCGCGGTTGCGCATGTACGGTCAGCGCGTGCGCGGCCGCGCCTGCCGTCCTGATGCGGCCGCAGTCGTACAGCCAGAAGGTGCTTGCGGCGTCGGGCGACCACGCGTCGCGCGTCGCCAATGCCGGGTAGTGCCGACGCGACACGATGAAATCGAGCACGGGATCGGCGCACACGCGCCGGATGCCGGCCGCGGTCAGCGCGACGTAGTCGTAGGTGGACACGAAGACGTTCGAGTGCTTGTCCGCAGCGGCGGCGGTGGCGCCGCCGCGCGGCGGCCGCGCGGCATACGGGTCTCGCCGGATCAGCTCGACGCGCCGCACGGCCTCGAAGGTGGTGCGGCGGTTGAAGATCAACCCGGCCGCCTGCGCCGACGAGTAATAGCTCGACGTCTTCATCAGGAACCACGGGTAGACGACTTCGTCGCCCGGGCCGTCCCAATACACGATGTCGCCGCGAGCGACCGTGCGGGCGAACGGCGCGAGCGCCGGGCGGTCGGCGCTCGCTTCGACGAGCGTCGCCGCCGCGGAGCGCTGGTCGAGATTGACGAATCCATACGCGGCGAGCGCGGCCAATGTGACGGGAAGCGCGGCGGCCGCGAGTCGCGTGCGAGACAGGTGGAGCGCGACCAGCAACGCGACCGGCACGATCGCCAGATGCGTGTGAATCAACGCCTCGAGCCACCCGATGTCGAGCGCGACCTTGCCGGTCGGATAAGCGGCGCGCGCGACCTGATACGCGCACTGGAATACGAACCAGACGATCGCGGCGATCAGCGTGGTTCCGATCCATGCGGCGCGGTGCACCGTACCGAGGTCGCGCAGCTGCGTGACCGGCACCGCAGCGGCGGGCCGGTGCGCGCCCACGTGCAGCGCGGCGGCGGCGGCCAGCGCGATGATCCCGCCGCCGACGTCGAGCAGCAGCCAGCAGATCGCCAGCAGCCAGACCAGTGTCGGCCGCACGCGTGCTTCGCGCCGCACGAGCAGGATGGCGGCCGGCCATTGCATCACCGAGAGCAGCCACAGCGTGCGCCACGGCTGCAGCTGGATCCACAGCGCGTCCTGGCCGGTCAGGTCCGCGATCGTGGTCGCCGCGACGCCCGCCACGCCGATCAACGCGAGGTTCGACCACAGCGCGCGTTGCGGCTGCGCCGGGTCCGCCGATAGCGCCGCGGGAAGCGCGATCGCCCAGCACAGCTTGCTCCATGCGGTGAGTGACCACAGGGTCGGGAACAGGAACGGCACGTTGTAGCGCGCGATCGCTCGCCATTCCGGATCGAACGGATCGAGGTGGAGCGCGTGGAAGGCCGGCATCTCGACGACGGCGAACGCGATCAGCGCGATCGGCAATAGCCGCCACCACGCGACGCGCGGCAGCCGCACGAGTGCGACGAACGCCAGCGCCGCGCCGCCGATCAGCGGATGAACGGCGGCGGCGACGACGGTCAGCGCGAGCGCCACGCGATACCGGCGTTCGAGCAGCGACGCGATCGCCCACAGGCCGAGCGCTTCGGCCGGCAGCCGCGCGGTGACGAAGCCTTCGTCGTACGAGAAGATCAGGCCGGCGCCGTAATCGGCCGGCATGCACGCGACGAACAGCAGCGCGACCCAGTGCCACGGCGTGGGCAGCAGCTGGCGGGCGAGCCGCCAGATGCCGGTCCACCACAGTGCCTGAGCGGCGATCAGGCACGCGAGATTGCTCGCGCGCAGGCCGAGCGCGGACACGAGCAGCGCGAACATCCGCCCGTAGATCGTCCAGCGATCCTGCGAGCCGTACTGGAAGAACAGGTCGTGCGCAAAGCTGTCGGGATGGAGGTTGTGCAGCGCCTGCGCGGTGTACAGAATCGCGTCGTGCCGGATGCCCGTGTAGGGATGCGCGACCACGAACAGGACGGCCAGCGAAACCACCAGTGCGATGTCCGAACGGCCGGGTTTCTCACTCGGATTCATGATGGAATGGCAGGCTCTTGTCGACGGGATTGCGTGCGCTTGCCGGCTGCCGGCGGTGCAACGAGCTGTCGGGCCACCGGGCCATCGGGCCATCGGGCCATCGGGCCATCGGGCGCCGGCCGCCGCTGTCGGCGGCGCGCGCGGACGGCCGCGGTGCGTCCGAATGCAGCGCCGGCTGGCGCTCAGCGTGCGGGTTGCGGTGCGCGGCCGGCGGTGGGCCGGCCGAACCTGCGGACGCCGGCGCTGCGCGCGGCCGCACGCGGCGCGCGCGTGCGCACGGGCGTCGCCGGGTTCGCGTCGAGCGCGTCGGCGCGATGAAATGCGCGAGATGCGGCGGCCAGCGGCCGCGAAGGGAGCGTTGCTGTGCTGCTGTCGGCGCGCGCAGCCGCGCCGATCGAGACGGTCGTGTTCGTTTTCATCGTGTCCCCCGATGCGCCGTGCACCGGAGAACTCATCGACGGGTGCGCCGGACGCGGACTTATTCGAAATATTGTGTGCGCGCCGATACGGTGGGTCCGGCGTCTCTGGCGTGAACGCATGGAGCGTGCCACGGCCGTCGATGCGCGCGGGCAGGCGGCCGGCGGCGCGCCCATGCGGGTCGGGATGCTCGCCGTCGCCGGAAATGTGTCGATCCTGAAACGGTCGCGCGCCGCGAATCGGCTCGGCCGTCGTTCGTTGCGTTGGCGAATGCCGGCCGCCATCTCGGCGCGGTCGCGCTCAACGCGAAGGCGACGGCGCCGCGCTGCGATCGCGCAACCGCGCCGCACCGCGCACGCGCGGATATCGGGCAAGCCGCGAGGCAGCGTCGGGAGCGTATGCCGCAGTACAGACCGCGCCGACGCGCGCCTACCTGCGTCTGACGAAACCGGGCGACCGCACCGCGGTTCAGGTTGCAGATCTGAAACGTCGCAACGGGTCGTTGGCGGCGAGGACGGCCGCTCGCGCGATGCCGCGTGCGCTCAATCGAAGTACGGTTGCAGCACGCGTTCGATCCAGTCCATGAATGCGCGCACGCGCGGCGACAGATTGCGCCGATGCGCCACCACCAGCGACGCGGCGAGCGGTTCGGGCCGCAGGTCGGGCAGCACCTCCACCAGCGCGCCGCTCGCGATGTGCGGCGCGACGCCCGAATAGCCGGCCTGGATCAGGCCGATGCCGGCCAGCCCGGCCGCATGATAGGTCTGCACGTTGTTCACCTGCATCGCGCTCGGCAAGGCGAGCGTCGCGTAGCCGTCGCCCTTCGGGTATTCCCATCCGGCGTGCCGCGCGCCGAGCGTCAGCGAGTAGTGGACCATCCGGTGCCCCTGGCCGAGCAGATCGTCGAGCGTATGCGGTACGCCGTGCCGCGCCAGATAGTCGGGGCTCGCCGCATTGATCATCCGCAGGCGGCCGAGCGGCCGCGCGATCAGCGTGTCGTCGATGATCGGGCCGAGCCGCACGACGCAGTCGAACCCTTCCTGCACGAGATCGACGCGCCGGTCGGTGCTCGACAGTTCCAGCTCGAGTTCGGGATGCGCGGCCATCAGCTGCGGCAGCGCCGGCACCACGACGCTGCGCGCCAGCTCGGTCGGCATGTCGACGCGCAGCCGCCCGCGCAGGCGCGTGCCGCTGCCCGAAAACATCGACTGCAATTCCTGCACTTCGGCCAGCAGATCGCGGGCGCGCGCGTAAAACGCGCGGCCGTCCTCGGTCAGTTGCACGCTGCGCGTCGTCCGGTGCAGCAGCGCCACGCCGACGTCGCGCTCCAACTGGCGGACGACCATCGACGCGCGTCCCTTCTGGATCCCCAGGCTCTCGGCGGCACGCGTGAAGCTCGTCATCTCGGCCACCCGGGCGAAGATCAGAAGCGCATCGAGGTTTTGCATTGTTCTCTCCGGGGGTAACAGAACGTTCAAAGGTCGCCCATTTATAACGCATTTGCGACTCAGTAAAGTGCGTTCCCATGTCGTCGCCCGACGGCAACCCGAACCAAAGGACGCTCAACCATGACGCAATCGACTTCCTCCGCGGCCGGCACGGTCGTCGTCTACCACTCCGGCTACGGCCATACCGAACGGATGGCAAAGGCCGTCGCCGACGGCGCGGGCGCCGTGCTGGTCGCGATCGACGCCGACGGAAACGTCGCCGACGACGCGTGGCGCACGCTTGCCGCGGCCGACGCGATCCTGTTCGGCTCGCCGACCTACATGGGCGGCCCCAGCTGGCAGTTCAAGAAATTCGCCGACGCCACGGCGAAGGCGTGGTTCGAAGGCGCGTGGCGCAACAAGCTGTTCGGCGGCTTCACCAACAGCGCGAGCGTCAACGGCGACAAGCTGAACACGCTCGAGTACTTCGTGTTGCTGGCGGGCCAGCACGGCGGCCTCTGGGTCAGCATGGACCTCAAGCCGGCGAACCTGAAGGCGTCGCAGCGCGACGACCTGAATCGCATGGGCTCGTATCTTGCGCCGATGGCGCAGACGCCGGCCGATGCGTCGCCCGACGAAATGTCGCTGGGCGATCTCGAGACCGCCCGCCGCTACGGCGAGCGCGTCGCGACCGTCGCCGCGCAGTGGCGCGCGGGGCGCGCGCAGATCGGCTGAATTCGCATCCGGCGCGCGACGCGTGAGCGCGCGCCGCCGCATGCGGTGTTGGCGAACCGGAAAGGAACCAGGATGAAATACAAGCAATTGGGCCGCACGGGCCTGTACGTCTCCGAGCTGTGTCTCGGCACGATGACGCTCGGCGGCAATGCGGACGCCGGCATGTGGGCGGCGATCGGCGCCGTCGGCCAGCACGACGCGAACCGGCTGATCGAACGCGCGCTGGCCGGCGGCATCAACTTCATCGATACCGCGGACGTCTACTCGTTCGGCCAGTCCGAGCGCATCGTCGGCCAGGCGCTGAAGGACCTCGGCGTGCCGCGCGCCGACGTCGTGCTGGCGACCAAGACGGCCGGCGCGATGGGTCCGAAGCCGAACGATCAGGGCGCGTCGCGCGCGCACATCATGGATTCGGCGCAGCGCAGCCTGGAACGGCTGCAGGTCGACCATATCGACCTCTACCAGATCCATGCGAACGATCCGGTCACGCCGATCGACGAGACGCTGCGGGCGCTGGACGACCTGACGCGTCAGGGGCTGGTGCGTTATGTGGGCGTCTCGAACTGGCGGGCCGGCAAGATCGGCAAGGCGCTCGGGCTCAGCGAAGCGCTCCGCGCGACGCGCTTCGAGACCCTGCAGGCCTATTACTCGATCGCCGGACGCGACGTCGAGCGCGAGCTGGTGCCGCTCGCGCGCGACGAGCAACTGTCGCTGCTGGTCTGGTCGCCCCTCGCCGGCGGCCTGCTGTCGGGGAAGTTCGGGCCGGGTGCGCCTACCGATGCCGGTGCGCGCCGTGCGCATTTCGATTTCCCGCCGGTCGATCTCGAGCGCGCGTGGCCGTGCGTGGCGGCGATGCGCACGCTCGCCGACGCGCGCGGCGTGTCGGTGGCGCGGATCGCGCTCGCGTGGCTCCTCGCGAAGCCGCATGTGACGAGCGTCATCGTCGGCGCCAAACGGATCGAGCAGCTCGAAGACAATCTCGGCGCGCTCGACGTCGTGCTGAGCGCGGACGAGCTGGCGCATCTCGACACGGTGAGTGCGCTGCCGTCCGGCTATCCGGACTGGATGATCGAGCGTCAGGCGGCGGGGCGGTATCCGCGGCCGTTCGTGCCGGCCGCCGCGGAGTAATGCCGGCGCCTCCGTCCGCACCGAGGCCGCCGCCGCCATGCAGCGCGGCCGGCGAGTGGCCGGTCAGCGTTACGGCGCGACCGACGCGCCGCTGATCCCGTGCCGCCGCAGCGCATCGGCGACGAAGCCCGACGCCTTCATCTCCTCCACGAATGCGCCGAGCAGCGCGGCGGCCGCTTCGCCGCGACTCTTCGGCACGCCCATCGCCTGCCGGATCACCATGAAGCGCTCGCCGAGCAGCCGCAGGCCGGGCGTCTTCGCCGCATCGGCCTCGAGCTGCTGCTTCACGCCCGCCGCGACTTCGAGCCGCTTGTCGACGAAGGTCGGCACGACGTCCGCCGAAGTCGGCGCACGCACGATCTGCGCGGCCTTCAGCTCGCGCGTGAGAAACAGGTCGTACGCGCTGCCCTTGCCGACCGTCACGCGGTTGTGCGGCTGATCGACGTCGGCATTGCTGCGGATCGGCGAATCGTCGCGCACCAGGTAGTAGCCCTCGATCAGCACGTACGGCTCGGTGAACGCGACCGTCTCGCCGCGCAGCGGATCGATCGCGAAGAAGCCGAAGTCGGCGCGCTCGTCGGCGAGCGCCTGCACCGATTTGCCGGCCGCGTCGAACACGACCAGTTCGAGTTCGGCCGACAGGCGCTCGGCGAATGCGCGCGCGAGGTCGATCGACACGCCGAACGGCTCGCCGGTGGCCGGGTCGCGGTTCGCGAGAATCGGGTTGCCGAGATTGATCGATGCGCGCAGCTTGCCGGTCGGCGTGAAGGCGGCGAGGACGGAAGGGTCGATGGTCATTGCGAAGGCTCGTAGAGGATCGGTTGCGCGAGGTGCGCGGGATGCGGCGTTGCGCTCACGCGCGAACGGCGCGCGCGAGTGCGCGTGCGCGTGCGGGCGCGACGCCGCCTATGCGGGGCGGCGCGCCGCTCGCGTGTCGCGGCGCTCACTTCACCGCGACTTCCGTATGCACGACCTGCGGCGGGCTCTTGAAGAACGGGCCAGCCAGCTGCCGCCACGCCTGGAAGTCGTCCGACTGGCGGAAATGCACCATGTGGTCGTCGACGGTTTCCCATTCGACGACGAGCAGATAGCCGCCGCTGCGCTCGATCACGCGATGCAGCTGCGCGCCGCCGCAGCCGCGCGCCCGCGCGAACAGCGGCAGTGCGGCGCGAACCGCCGCTTCGAATTGGGCGGCTTGCGCCGGATCGATTTCGAGCGATGCCATTTCCAGGATCATGCGTGCTCCATAGGTTGAATGAGTGTGCAGCCGGCGCGTGCCGCGCTCGGCGCGCCCCGCCACGATACCGGAAGCCGGCGCGCGTCGCAGCCAGCTGCGCCGCCAGTCGGCTGCGCTGCATCAGCGTTTTCCCCGATACGGAATACGCGCCGCCGGCCGTTCTCACAGAGGAGAGGTGGTGAAGACAATTGATCCGAGGCCGATTATGACGATTTCCGCGACGAACGGAACAGACGCAACCGATTGCGCGACCGGCATGACTGCCGCGCTGCCTGAAACGATCGGCGCAACGGCGGACGGCGAGCCGCGCCGCACCGCGTCGATCCTGCTGGTCGACGACGAGCCGAACGTGCTGTCCGCGCTGCGGCGCGTGCTGCGGCCCGCGAATTACGAAGTGTTGACGGCCGACAGCGGGGAGGCGGCGCTGGAAATCCTCGCGACGACCGAAGTCGACCTGATCGTGTCCGACATGCGGATGCCGACCATGAGCGGCGCGGCGTTTCTCCGCCGTGCCCGCGCGCTGTACCCGGAGACGATGCGGGTGCTGCTGACCGGCTATTCCGACATCGCGTCGATCGTCGAGGCCGTCAACGAGGGCGGCGTGTATCGCTACCTGAACAAGCCCTGGGACGATCAGGACCTGCTGATGACGCTCGAGCAGGCGCTCGAGCAGCGGCGCCTGCGCGCCGAGGCCGCGCGGCTCGCCGCGTTGACCGAAGCGCAGAACGAAACGCTGCGCCGGTTCAACGCGGAGCTGGAGACCCAGGTGCGCGCGCGCACCGAGGAGCTCGCGCAGACCGTGCTGTTCCTCGAAGCCGCGCAGCAGGACCTGAAAAGCAGTTTCACCGCGATGGTCCAGGTCTGCGCCAGCATGATCGAGCTGCGCTGCGGATCGGCGAGCGGTCATGCGATGCGCGTCGGCGAGATCGCGCGCCGGCTCGCGCTGTCGGCCGGGATGAGCAGCCTGCACGCGCAGGACGTGTATTACGCGGGGTTGCTGCACGGGATCGGCAAGCTGTCGCTGCCCGACGAGCTGCTGCACAAGCCGATCGTCAAGATGACGACCGACGAACACAGCCTGTTCCAGCAGCACCCGCTGCGGGCGCAGATGGTGCTGACACCGATCGCGCAATTGCACAAGGTCGCGTCGATCGTGCTGCACCAGTACGAGCGCTTCAACGGACGCGGGACGCCCGACGGCCTCGTCGGCGACGCGATTCCGCAAGGCTCGCGGATCGTCGCGATCGCGCGCGACTTCGAAGGGTTGCGCAACGGCGAAATCGGCGCGCCGCATTCGGTCGAGCAGGCGATCGACGTGCTGCGCTCGCAGGCCGGCGTGCGCTACGACCCGCTGCTCGTCGCGCGCTTCATCGACCTGATGCGCGATCCCCAGAACCTCGGCATCGCGGCGTCGGTGGCGGAGATCCAGTCCGCGCAGCTGCGCGAGGGCATGCAGCTCGCCGACGATCTGCGCACCCATCGCGGCGTGCTGCTGATGACGAAGGGCAGCGTGATGACGGCGCACCAGATCGAACTCGTGCGCCGCTTCGAGGCGCGCGAAGGCACGTCGTTCGACATCCTCGTGGTGGCCGGCGCGACCGGTGCGACGGGCGCGGGCGCGGCTGCGGCGAGCCACGCGCCGCCCGCCTGAGCCGGCGCGCGGCTGCACGGCCCTCGCACGCGAGGGCCACGCGTTCAATCCGACCGAGGCGCAATCATGCATGGCACCTACAATCTGCCGCTCGTCCTGCTGTCGCTCGTGATCGCGACGCTCGCCTCGTACACGGCGCTCGACCTCGCCGCGTTCATCTCGCTGCTCGAGAAGCGGACGCTCAGGCGCGCCTGGCTGGCAGGCGGCGCGGTCGCGATGGGCACGGGGATCTGGTCGATGCACTTCGTCGGCATGCTCGCGCTGTCGCTGCCGATTCCGCTCGGTTATGCGCTGACCGATACGGGCGCATCGCTGGCGATCGCCGTGCTCGTGTCGTACTTCGCGCTGACCGTCGTCACGCGTGCGCGCCTGGGCGGCGCGCGGCTGCTGGCCGGCGGCATGCTGATGGGCGCGGGCATCGTCGGGATGCACTACACCGGGATGGCGGCGATGCGCATGACGCCCGGCATTCGCTACGATCCCGCGCTGTTCGCGGCGTCGATCGGCGTGGCGGTGATCGCGTCGACGGCCGCGCTGTGGATGGCGCAGGCGTTGCGCGCGCAGCACGCGCGCCATGCGAGCGCGCTGCGGATCGGCGCGGCGCTCGTCATGGGCATCGCGATCACCGGCATGCACTACACGGCGATGGCGGCCGCGCATTTTGCGCCGGACGCGCGCTGCGGCGCCGCGAACGGGATCGATGCGCCGTGGCTCGCGACGACCATCGCGATGTTCACCACCGCGACCTTGACCGTCACGCTGCTGGTGTGCCGGTTCGACGCCCGCACGACGTTCCTGCGCGGCATGACCGACACGCTCGAGTGGCTGGTGCGCGTGCGCACCGCGGAGCTCGAGACCGCGTTGCGCCGTTACGAGCAGACCACCGCGATGCTGCAGCGCACGCGCGAGAACATGGCGACCGAGATCGACGAGCGCCGTGCCGCGCAGGCGCGGCTCGAGCAGGAGAAGGACGAACAGCGGCGCCTGTTGCGCGCGCTCGAGGACACCCACGTGCAGCTGCTGCAATCGGAAAAGCTCGCGTCGATCGGCCAGCTCGCGGCCGGCGTCGCGCACGAGATCAACAATCCGATCGGCTTCATCAGCGCGAACCTCAACACGCTGCGCACGTGGGTGCGCAGCCTGCTCGACGTGCTCGCCGCGCACGACGCGCTGCTGCCGCAACTCGAGCCGGCCGCGCGCGACGCGCTGGCGGCGCAGCGCCGCGCGGCCGACCTCGACTACGTGCGCGACGAGATCGTCACGCTGATCGACGAGTCGATCGACGGCGCGGTGCGCGTGCGGCGCATCGTGCAGGACCTGCGCGATTTCTCGCGGCCGGGCAGCGGCGAGTGGAGCGTGGTCGATCTGCACGCGGGCCTCGACAGCACGCTGAACGTGGTCCACAACGAACTGAAGTACAAGGCCGACATCGTGCGCGAGTACGGTGACGTGCCGCCGGTCGAATGCCTGCCGTCGCAGTTGAATCAGGTGTTCATGAACCTGCTGGTCAACGCGGCGCACGCGATTCCGACGCGCGGCGTGATCACGATCCGCACGTCGAGCGACGGCGAATGCGTGTCGATCGCGATCAGCGACACCGGAACCGGCATGGCGCCGGACGTCGCGCGGCGGATCTTCGATCCGTTCTTCACGACGAAGCCGGTCGGACAGGGTACGGGGCTCGGGTTGTCGGTGTCGCACGGGATCGTCGAGCGCCATCGCGGCACGATCGACGTGACGAGCGTGCCGGGGCAGGGCACGACGTTCTGCGTGCGGCTGCCGATCCGGCGGTCGCACGCGGACGCGAGCGACGCGACGGCGATCGCGCAGCGCGCGTGAGCCGTGCATGCGCGCCGCCGCGCTAGCGCTTGCGCCGTCGCCTGCGGAAGAAATTCCAGAACATCGCGGTCGCATCCGGCCCGGTCGCGGAATGGAACGCCTCGCGCGGATCGCCGCCGCTCCACGCATGGGCGAGGCCGTGCACGATGCAGACGCGCACGATCACCCGGCCGCCGTGCAGATAGTCGGTGTAGCGCACGCCGTCGTGCGTGTACGTGCGCTGCTCGCCGACGCGCGGCTCGCCTGCCTCGTCGATCAGCCGATTGAGGCGCGCGAACGCGACGCCGAGCTGCACCGCGTTCTGCTCGGCGACGACCGTGTCGAGCCCGCCGTGCACGATCAGCGCGGGCATGCCGGGGTAATGACGCGTGTCGACGCAGGTGTCGACGGTGCGGATCGGATCGTCGCGCAGCCCGCGCCGCATCACGCTCATCGCGGCCATCGTCGACAACGGCGGCGCGATGGCCGGGCCGGAGTGCAGCCCGACGGCCGCGAACCGGTCGGGATAGTCGAGCGCGAGCCGCGCGGCCAGCCCGGCGCCAGCCGACATGCCGGCCAGATAGACGCGGTCGCGATCGAAGCCGCGTTCGCGCACGATCGCATCGACCAGCGACGCGATCGCCGGCGCTTCCGACAGCGATGCATCGCCATGCCAGTTCCAGCAGCGGTGCGAGTGCGCCGTCTTGGCCTGCTCGGGCAACAGCACCGCACACCCGGCGCGCGCCGCGACGCGGCAGATGCGCGTGCCGGCCGCGAACGATTCGGCGGTCTGCTTGCAGCCGTGCAGCATCACGACGAGCGGCATGTCGCGCGTCGTCGCCGCCGCGGCGGGCAGGTACAGCGCATAGGCGAGATGGTTGACGAGGCGGCCGGCGGCCGGGCGCGCCGAATGGAACGAACGCAGCCACGCGCCCTGCGTCTCGCGCGGCGACGTGCGGGCCGCGGGCGCGGCGGGGCGGGCGGCGCGCGCCGTCTTGGTGGCGGCGCTACGCTTGACCGACGCGGCGGGCTTCGCGGTTTTACGTTTCGGCCGCGTGCTGGTGGCGGCGGCAAGCAGGTCGAAAGGCCGGAGCCAGAGGCTGGATTTTTTCCTGGGCATGGACGAGTCACGAGTCTCGTGCCGACGGCGCGTAGCGCCGAAGCCGGCGTCGAATGGGAGGCGGGTGCGCACCGAGCACGATTCGTGCCGCGCAGCGTGCGAGCGTCGCCGCCGTCCCGCGGCGGACATGCCATCCTAGCAGGCGTCGCGCCGATCGGCTGCGACGGTTCGATGACCGTTCGATGAACGTCGCGACACGGCCGCGCGTGCGGCGCATGCGATCGGATGCGAGCGGTAGACCGAAGCAGCGGTATCGGCGGAAGCGGTGCAAGCCGCCGCATCGCCGTCTCATGCAACGATTGGATGCAGGCCACCGGGCCTCGCACGACGCCGACGCGTCAGCGATACGTCCACGCGCGGTGCATCACGAACATCGTCGGCGGGATCAGCAGCGCGATCGCGACTATGGCCGCGCCGCGCGAAACGTCGAGCAGTTCGGCGGCGCGCGCGAGCAGCATTGTTTCGATGAAGCCGGCCGTTGCGACGGTGAGGTAACGCAGCAGGTTGCGCGAATGCAGCGTCGACGAGAAGCTCCACAGCGTGTTCGCCAGATACGAGAACGCGGTCGCGCAGACGAACGCGGCCGCGTTCGCGGCGACCTGCGTCGCATCGAACCAGGCATACAGCGCGGACGCGACCAGCACGTGCAGCGCGGTCGAGCCGAGCCCGGTCACGCCGAAACGCGCCAGCCGCGCACGTTCGGCATACAGCAGCGCGAACATCGGCGCGCCCCGCGGCTCAGCGCGCGCCGACCCGCACGCGCGCCGGCTGCACGCGCCGGCGTGCGCCGGCCCGCCGCGCATCGCGCGCGACCGGCAGCTCGATCACCTTCGCGTGCGCCTGATAGCGGCGGCGCACCAGATAGACGGGCCGTTGCTTCGTCTCGTCGTAGATGCGCCCGACGTACTCGCCGACGACGCCGATGCCGATCAGCTCGATCCCGCCGATGAACAGCATGATCGACAGCAGCGACGGATAGCCGAGCACCGGATTGCCGAACAGCAGCGTGCGGGCGATGATGAACGAGCCATACAGGAACGCGAGTGCGGCGATGCACACGCCGATGTAGGTCCAGCTGCGCAGCGGCACGGTGCTGAAGCTCGTGATGCCTTCGAGCGCGAGGTTCCACAGCTTCCATCCGGAGAACTTCGAGTGCCCGGCGCTGCGCGCGTCGCGCTGATACTCGACGATCACGGTGCGGTAGCCGACCCACGCGAACAGCCCCTTCATGAAGCGATGCCGTTCGGGCAGGCCGCGCAGCGCGTTGACGACCTTGCGGTCCATCAGCCGGAAATCGCCGACGTTCTCCGGCAGCTTCACGTCCGACAGCAGGTTGTGCACGCGGTAGTAGATCGCGGCGGTGGTGCGCTTCGCGAACGAATCGCAGGCGCGGCTGCTGCGCTGCGCGGCTACCACTTCCGCGCCGTCGCGCCAGTGTTCGATCATGACGGGGATCAGGCTAGGCGGATCCTGCAGGTCCGCGTCGAGCGGGATCACCGCGTCGCCGGCCGCTTCGTCGAGGCCGGCCGTGAGCGCCGCTTCCTTGCCGAAGTTGCGGGTGAGGTCGATGATCCGCACGCGCCGATCGCTCATGCTGGCGCGGATCAGGCGGTCGAGCGTGTCGTCTCGGCTGCCGTCGTTCACGCAGACGATCTCGAAGCGGATCGCCTCGATGCCCGCCATCAGCGGAATCACGACGTCGAAGAAGCGTTCGACGGCTTCGCCTTCGTTGTAGAACGGCACGACGAGCGACACGAGCGGTGTGTAGAGCGATTCGCGCATGACGGGTTCCCCTGTAATGACATATCAGCGATCGGCGCCGAACAGCGGGCGGCCGATGCGGCGCAATCCGTGCGTCGAGCGGTGATGCGACCGGGCCGGATGCGTGAAGCCGGTGTCGGTCGAGTGATCGTGCGCGTCGGGCATCGACGGCACGTCGCGTCGTTCCTGTGCGATCCGGGCGGCGAGCATCGCGAGCGACGCGAGCGTGACGAGCGGCATGAACTGGAACGACAGATGCGGCACCAGCACGAGGCCGGCGAGCGGCATGACCCACATCAGCAGCAGCCACTCGCGATCGAAGCGCCGCCAGCCGTGCGTCCACGCATAGCGTGCGTACCACGCGATCACGAGGCCGTACCACGTGAGGTCGTAGTCGAACAGATACGGGCTGACCAGCAGGCAGGCACAGGCGAGCGTCGCCGCGCGCAGCGCGTACGAACACGCGCCGCGCCACGCGTACCCCACGACGAGCGCGGCGGCCGCGCCGGACAGCAGCTGCAGCGTGCGCGCCAGCGCGGCCGGCCATCCGGCGTACGCGGCCAGCGCGAACACCGTCGGCATGCGCGCGAGCTGCGCATGGCCCGCGTCGACGTTGCGGTATGCGTCGGCGATCCCGTGTCCGAACGCGATCCACGTCTCGAAGCCGAACGCGAGCGTCGACAGCACGACGCCCGCGGCGAGCGTCGCGGCCCATGCCGCGAGCGCGCGCCATTGCGCGGCGCACAGCAACGCGAGCGGGAACAGCACGGCGATCTGCGGCTTGACCGTCAGCAACGCGAAGCAGATGCCCGCCGCGACCGGGCGCCGGTTCAGCGCCAGCAGGCCGAGGCCCGCCAGCGCCGCGCTCGCGAGGCTCGTCTGTCCGGCGAGCAGCGCGACGAACGCGCCGGGAAACGCCAGCGCACACAGCAGCGCGGCGTCGCGCTGCACGGTCGCGCGGATCGTCGCTGCGAACAGCATCCACGTGAGCCCGAGCCAGATCGCGAGCGCGCCCGGATACGGCAGCCAGCCGAGCGGCGCGACCAGCAGCAGCATCGTCGGCGGGTAGAGCCACGGTGCGGAGCCGCCGGCGAGATTCAGCGTCGGAATCGCCAGCCGCTCGATCGCGAACAGCGACGGAAAATGCCACGCATCGAGCGCATGCCCGTGCACCGCGAGCCGCGCGGCGCTCCACAGCGGCGCGAAATCCTGCGCGAGCGGCTCGGGCACCGACGTATGCGAGCCGTGCACGCGCGCGAGATAGACGCAGACGAACAGCAGCTCGGTCAGCAGGGCCGCCCCCGCATACGTGCGCACGCGATCGCGATTGAGCCAGTGCGGATGGCGGCGCGGGCCGGCGATCGGCAGCTCCGGATGAGCATCGATCGCCGAGCCGCCATGCAGCAGGAAGCGCGGCGCCTTCATTGCCGTTCCCGCGGCGGCAGCGCGACGCGCCGCACGATGATCAGCAGCACGGCGAGCAGCACGACCGGGCCGATCTGCGGCCACTTCGTGATCCGGTTGAACACTTCGAACACCGGCAGCAGCCACGCGAGAACGATCACGATCTGGTCGCCGGGCAGCCAGCCTTCGTCGAGGCCGTGCGCGATCAGGCAAAACACCGCGATGCCGAGCCAGGTCAGCTCGTATTGCCACAGGTACGGCGTCGCGAGCAGCGTCGCGACGGCCAGCACCGCGCCGCGCAGGCGCATGTCGGTCGTGCGGCGCCACACGGAGACGGCCGCGGCCATCGCGAGCAGCGCGACGGCGCCCTGCACCGCGAGCGACACCGCGATGGACGCACCGGCGAGCCGCATCGCGGCGAACGGCGTCGGCGACACGAACCAGTACGCGGGAAGCGTGAAGTGCATGCCGCGCACGATCGACAACGCGTGAGCGAGGCCCTCCAGCGAGCCTGGGCCGGTCAGTGCGAAACCGGCCGCGGTGAACAGCGTCGTCGTGACCGCCGCCGCGCCGAACGCGCGCCATGCGCGCGTCGCGATCAGCACGAACGGGAACACCGTCGCCATCTGCGGCTTGATGGCGAGCAGTCCGATCAGCACGCCGGCTACGATCGGGCGCGGGCCGAGCAGGTGCAGCGCGAGCGCCGCGATGCCGGCGGTGAGCAGCCCGTTCTGCCCGTACAGCACGCACGCGCAGACGGCCGAGTAGCCGAGCACGACGAGCACGGCGGCGCGCGGCACGGGCAGGTGCGCACGCAGGCCCGACAGTCGCAGGACGGCGTACGCATAGCATAAAAGACTGCCCGCAAAAAAGAGGATGTACGCGGGCAGGAAAGGCACGAGGGCGACCGGCGCGATGAACAGCAGCATCGTCGGCGGATAGAGCCAGGGCAGCGACTGGTGACCCATGTAGGCACCGAATTTCGCGACCTCGGCCCGTGAGAAGAACACGGGATCGTAGACGGCTGCGGCATGACCGTGCAGCACCAGATGCGATGCACTCCAGAACACGGAGAAGTCGACGCCGGGGCGGGCGGTGGTTTGCGCCGTGAACGCGTCGGTGGTGACGGCCCATGTGATCACGAAGCCCACGCACAACAGCAGCATCACGCAGCTGTACGGAACGATTCGGTCGGCCGTCAGCCATTGAGCACAGCGTGTCGCGCGATAGCGCATTCCATCATTGGCCGTGTACATGATGCCCCGTGTCTGGTGAATGCCGCGTGGTGTGCGCGCGGCTTTTCGTGTTGTCGTGTATCCGGATCGAATCGCATTCGATGGCGCTGTCCGGTGAATGCATTGTTGGAGAAAAAATCGCACGACGCAAACCGCGGCCGGAAACGCGCGATGTCGATGCGGCAGTTCTTCGGCCGAAAACGGCGTTTTTACGTCAGAGAAATCGGTCGCCGCGCAATTCATGTTTCTCGCTTGAAACATTCCGCGTTTGTCGCTGCTTCGGGACTGCATCGAATACGCGTCGGATGAATGGCGTCGCGGGTTCGGGAAAGTCCCGAGAAAATTTTTCGAACCGCCCTGGCAGCGCGCCTGCGCCCGGCCGACGCGCGCCGATGCCCGCCGCGCATATATCAAATCTGAAACATTTCGGGTGTCGCACTGCCGCCGGCCCGGCGCATGGATCGTCGGAATCCTTGCTGCGCCTCGATTGTCGGTCGGCTGGCCTGCTCTTTGCGTCTAGGGCCGCACGGCAGGCGACGATGCGAGCCGCGACCGGTTGACGCAGCAGAACATACCGGAGCGCCTCACCCGTGCAGGACGATGGACCGCAAGCGCGTCGGGGAATACGGCGTAGTGGTCCACGCAGCGGCGGGCAGCATCGTCGACCGATCGATCGAGCGAGCGTCAGCATCGTTCGCGCAATAAGAATCAGATGACAGCATTGGGGAATAAAAATGACAGACCACAGCACCACGCGGCTCGCATGCCGCGACGGGAACCTTCAGCAGTATCGACGCGCTTGCGTCGGTCATTCAATCCGCGGCCTTGTGCAGGACGGCAGCCGTGCCGTCCGGTTCGATCGCGATGTATCGCCGATCGGTCCACGCATGTGCAGCGCACACACCAGCTCACCGACGTCTCCAGGTCCGGATCGGCTCGCAGCCGGCCGCACCCGTCGCTGAGCCTCGGCTCCGAGTTTCTTTGTAGTACCGGTGGTACCCGCTCCCCGCGTCTATTCCAGACCACGGGGTTTTCGTAGCAGTGCAAAAGGAGAGTAGCCATGTCCACGTTCATCCAGAAGGTCCGCGGTTTCGTTCAAGACGAGCAAGGCGTGACGGCCATCGAATACGGCCTGATTGCCGCGCTGATCGCAGTCGGCCTCGTTGCCGCGCTGACGCTGGTCGGTAACGACCTGAAGACTGTGTTCAACACGATCGCAGACGACCTCAACGCGGCGATCTGAATGACGGGGCGACGAACGGCTGGTCCGGCCCGTTCGTCGCCATGTCGTCCGTCGAGCAGGGCCGGACATACCAAGCAACGAATGTCTGATGGACCGAATGGCGGATGGCTCGGCCGGTGCGCTCCGCGAGCCGTCTCCCGCTCGGTCGATCAACCGGATCGGAGGCCGTCATGCGCGCCAGGGTACTTGCAGTAGCGGTATCGCGATGGATAGACGACGAGCGAGGGGTGACGTCGATCGAATACGCGCTGCTCGCAGCGGTGTTCGCGACCGTCGTGCTCGGCGCCGTGGTCGCGCTGAAGGGCTCGGTTCAAGGCGCGTACGACGCGATCGCGTCGATCGTGACCGCGGCGGTGAATACCGCGCTCGGGCAGTAATCCAGATCGTTTCATTTGACCGAGGTTCGCCATGTTGCCAGTTGCGCCGCCTTATCCGGTTCCGTTGTGCGTGACGCTGCTCGTGATCGTGGCGGCCAGCACGGACCTCGCGAGCCGCCGCATCCCGAACCGGCTCGTCGTCGCAGGGCTCGCCGGTGCGCTGGTCGCGCAATGTGCGCTGCACGGCGTGCCGGCCGGCGTGCTCGCGTGGCTTGCCGGCGCGGCGACCGGCCTCGGGCTGCTGCTGCCGTTCTATCTGCTGCGCGGCATGGCCGCCGGCGACGTGAAGCTGATGCTCGCGATTGGCGCATGGGTTGGCGCGCAGATGACCTTCTACATCGTGCTGGCCACCTTCGTCGCGGGCGGCGTCGGTGCACTCGGCTTCGCGCTGCTGCGCGGCCGCATGCGCCGGATGTGGACCAACGTGTGGATGCTGGTCGCGCATCGCGCCGCCGCGCCGCTTGCAGGGGCAACCGACGGCCCCGTCGAATCCGCGTCGGTCGGCGCGTTGCCGTATGGCGTCGCAATCGCCGTCGGCACGCTGGGCATGCTGTTCGCATCGTGCGCATAGCGCGGCGTATCCGCAACGAGGATGGAACGAACATGAACACGAATCCCACCGAACCGAAACGCGACGCGCAGGTAGCGCATCTGCCGCAGCCGTCGCCGCAGCGGGAAGCGCATGCGAAGCCCGACGCGCAGCTGCCGCCGGCGCCGCGCTCGATCGCGGAAACCGGGCTGAGCCAGACCTTCGTGGCCGGGCTCGTGCTGAAGGCGACGCTGGTGCTCGGCCGCCCGTCGTACGGCGATCTGATCGAGCGCCACTGTCTGCCGCTCGCGGTGCTCGACGACGTGTTCGCGTTCCTGGTGCGCGAGCACCTGGTCGAGCTGACCCATCGCGGCACGACGGACCTCGACGTGACGTTCCGCCTGACCGACGCCGGCCGCGTCGCGGCGCTCGAAGAGCGCGCGCGCAGCAGCTACAGCGGGCCGGCGCCGGTGCCGCTCGATGCGTATCTCGCCTGCATCGACGCGCATTCGGTGCGCAAGCTGCGCGTCGCGCAGAACGACGTGTGGGCCGTGTTCGACGGCGTGATCATGGACACGTCGATCCTCGACGCGGCCGCCGCCGCGCTGAATGCCGGGCGGCCGCTGCTGATCCACGGGCCGGCCGGCAGCGGCAAGACCTATCTCGCCGAGCGGCTCGGCGCGCTGATGGCCGGTCATGTGCCGGTGCCGTACGCGATCTGCGCGGCCGGCGAAGTGATCCAGATCCACGATCCGCTCGTGCACATCGACGCGCCTTCGCAAGGCGAAGGACAGTCGGTCGATCGCCGCTGGCGACTCTGCGAGCGGCCGGTCGTGATGTCCGGCGGCGAGCTGACGCTCGACGAGCTCGACCTGCGCCGCGACGACGCGGCCGGCTTCTACCAGGCGCCGCCGCACATGAAGGCGAACATGGGCATGTACATCGTCGACGATCTCGGCCGCCAGCGCGTCGAGCCGCGCGATCTGCTCAACCGCTGGCTGCGCCCGCTCGATCGCGGCGTCGATTTCCTGACGCTCGATTCCGGCACCCGCTTCGTGCTGCCGTTCGACGTGTGGCCGGTGTTCTCGAGCAACCTCGCGCCGGAGCAGTTCGCCGACGAAGCGTTCCTGCGCCGGCTCGGCTCCAAGCTGCACGTCGGCGCGATGTCGATCGAACACTACCGCGCGGTGTTCGACGCCGCGTGCGAGTCGCTCGGGCTGGTGTCGTCGCAGGACGCCTTCGACTACCTGCTGCACCGGCTGCACCTGCCGACCGGCAAGGCGTATCTCGCGTGCTACCCGACCGACCTGCTGCGCCTCGTCGCCGCCGGCGCGCGGTATCGCGGCGATCCGCCCGAAGTGACGCACGACGCGCTGCATGACGCCTGGGCCAGCTATTTCGGCGCGGCGCCGGAGCGCGACGGCGGGTATCTGCCGCCGGGCGAGCGCGGCGGTCGCACGCACGTCGCCGGTTGAGTTGTTTCTTTCACGATTCGTCGAGGAGCATTGCCATGAAAAACAGTCGAGCAATCTTGATGCTGGTGGTCGCGATGGTCGCGGGGCTTGCCGCGGTCGTGTTCGCGTCGCGCTGGCTGATGAACACGTCCAACGGTTCAGTCACGTCCGTCGCGGTCGCGACCACCGACCTGAATCTGGGCGAGCCGCTCGGGCCGAACCAGATCCACATGGTGAGCTGGCCGGCGGGCAGCGTGCCGACCGGCGCGTTCACCGACACGAAGGAACTCGAAGGGCGCGTCGTGCGCACCAGCCTCGCCCGCGGCGAGCCGGTGATCGAGTCGAAGCTCGCGCCGGTCGGCACCAAGGGCGGGCTGTCCGCGGTGATCGCCGACGGCAGCCGCGCGATCACGGTGCGCGTGAACGACGTGGTCGGCGTCGCGGGCTTCGCGCTGCCAGGCAACTACGTCGACGTGATCGTCAACACGCAGGAGCAGCAGGGCAAGACCGACGGGCAAAGCATCTCGAAGATCGTGCTCGAGCACATCCTGGTGCTGGCGGTCGCGCAGCAGGTGAGCCGCGACGACACCGCGCCGAAAGTCGTCAACGCGGTGACGCTCGAAGTCACGCCCGACCAGGCCGAACGCCTCGACCTCGCCCGCAGCGTCGGCACGCTGTCGCTGGTGCTGCGCAACCAGGTCGATCACAAGACGCTCACCACCGACGGCGCAACCAAGATGACGCTGCTCGGCAAGGCACCGGTGCCCGATGCACCGCCCGCGCCGGCACCGGCCCGCGTGCGGACCGTGCGCGTGCACGTCGCGTCGCACGCGTCGTCGGAGGCACGCCGCGATTGCATCGGCGTACTGACCGGCGTGCACGGCAGCGTCGAGTGTTTCTGAAGCCGCACGACAGGCCCACACAACAGATTAACCAGATCGGCCGCCGTCAGGGCACGGCGGCCTTGGAAGTCGACAACCGGCGCTGCGCCGGTCACTCGGGGGATCAGACGAAATGAAGATCAATCCGCAACACTCAGGTACCGGCCCGGTGCGCACACGTATCGCACGAGGCGCGATGATGGCCGCGATCCTCTGTACCGGAACGCTGACGGTATACAGCGCACTGGCGCAGGAAGCCGCCGAATCGGCGGCATTGACGAAGGGCGGCGCGAGCGCGCCGGCCGCCGTCGCGAAGGGACCGATGCAGATGACGATCAGCATGGCGCCGGCGATCGCCGCCGCGCCGGCCGCGGCTGCCGGGCCGCTGCGCGGGCCGAACTGCGTGGGCGCGGTGCGCGATTCGACCAGCGTCAGCGTGCCGCTCGGCAAGTCGTTGCTGGTGCCGATGCCGGAGGCGGTCCGCAATCGCACCATCGGCAATCCGGCCGTTGCGCAGGCAACCATGGTATCGCCACAGACGCTCTACATCCTCGGGCTGTCGGTCGGCACGACCAACATGATCGTGCAGGGCAAGAGCGGCGCGTGCCGCGTGATCGACGTGGCGGTCGGCGCCGATGCGGGCGGCCTGCAGGCGTCGCTGCTGCAACTGATGCCGGCCGAGCGCGACATTCACGTATCGACCGCGGCCGGCACGATCGTGCTGGCGGGCACCGTGTCGAACTCGCAGGCCGCGCAGCAGGCCGTGCAGATCGCGCGCGCCTACAGCGACAGCGCCGGCGGCGGCGAAGGCGGGACGGCCAAGGGCGGCGGCGTGCTCAACATGCTGTCCGTCACGTCGCCGCAGCAGGTGATGCTCGAGGTCAAGGTGGCCGAGGTGTCGAAGACGCTGATCAACCAGATGGGCAGCGCGCTGAACATCCAGGGCGGCTTCGGCTCGTGGAGCGGCGCGCTGGTCAGCAACCTGCTCGCCGGCGTCGCGAGCGCCGCGGTGTTCAACAAGGCGAACAACAAGCCGTTCAGCATCGCGGCCGACGCGCAGAACACCGACAACCTCGTGAAGATCCTCGCCGAGCCGAACCTCGTGACGATCAGCGGCCAGGAGGCGACGTTCCTCGCCGGCGGCAAGATCTTCATCCCGGTGCCGCAAAGCAGCGGTACCGGCGTGTCGACGATCACGCTGCAGCAGGAGGAATTCGGTGTCGCGCTGAAGTTCACGCCGACGGTGCTCGCGAACGGCCGCATCAGCCTGAAGGTCGCGCCGGAAGTGTCGGAGCTGTCGCAAACCGGCGTCACGCTGAGCGCGACCAACATCGGCGGCACGTCGATCCTGCCGCTCATCACGACGCGGCGTGCCTCGACGACGGTCCAGATGAGCGACGGCGAGTCGTTCGCGATCGGCGGGCTCATCAAGGACAACGCCACCGGCGCCCTCAAGGCGATTCCCGGCGTCGGCGAAGTGCCGGTGCTCGGCGCGCTGTTCCGCAGCACGTCGTTCCAGCAGGACCGCACCGAGCTGATCTTCCTGATCACGCCGCACCTGGTGAAGCCGCTGCAGAGCGCCGACCAGCCGATGCCGACCGACAGCTTCTCGAAGCCGAACGAAGCCGACGTGTACGCAACCGGCAACATGGAAGGCCGCCACGGCGTGCGCCGGCCGGCCGCGCAACCGGCGAACGGCGCCGCGGATGCGCCGCAGGCACCGGCGCCCACGCCCGCGCAGCAATCGGCTGCGCCGGCGGCGGCCGCGCCCGCACCGCGTGCCCCGGCGCCCGCCGACGCACCGGCGCCTGCCGCGGTCCAGCCGGAGAACGCGGCGGCAGCCGCACCGGCTGCGGCCGGTGCGGTGAGCGCGGCGCCGGCCGTCGCGCAGCCGCCGGCCGATGCGGCCAACGCAGCCAACGCAGCCCGTGTCGCACGCATCGAAGCCGCCGCGGCGCGTCTCGCGGCGGCCGCGGGCAGCACGCCGCCCCAGAAGCCCCGGCTGCCAGCCGCCGCCCACGCGCAGGTCGCGCGGGCGAACGCAGGCCCCCAGTCCACCGATCGTTGAAGCCATCCAAGGGGAAGCTCATGAAATCCTCCTACCTCGTATTCGTGCGCCGCGCGGCGCTCGCCGCACCGCTCGCGTTCGCGCTGGCCGGCTGCATGTCGTCGACGCCGGTGTGGGACACGCGCTTCGGCGACTCCGTGCGCGCCGTCACGCAAGCGCAGATCATCGATCCGCACGCGGCCGAACACGCGTCGCAGCCGGTGGTCGCGGGCAGCGCCGCCGCGTCCGCGCTCGACAACTACGACAAGTCGTTCAAGCAGCCGGAGCCGAAGGGCAATGCCTTCGTGATCGGCATCGGCAAGTCGGCGCAATAACAACAGGCAAGCTCAGGGAGAACGCCATGTCCAGCGCAGCTCGTCATCCGAAACTCACGCGCCGCAGTTTGCATCGACAGCGCGGTACCGTCGCGATCGTCGTCGGTCTCGCACTGGCGGTGATGATCGGATTCGTCGGTCTCGCGCTGGACCTCGGCAAGCTGTACGTCACGCGCAGCGAACTGCAGAACAGCGCCGATGCCTGCGCGCTGTCCGCCGCGCGTGACCTGACTTCGGCGATCAGCCTGTCCGTCGCGGAGGCGGACGGCATCGCCGCCGGTCACGTCAACTTCGCGTTCTTTCAGAAGAGCGCGGTGCAGATGCTGACCGATTCGAACGTCACGTTCAGCGATTCGCTGACGAATCCGTTCCTGACGAAGACGGCGGTTTCGACGCCGGCCAACGTCAAGTACGTGAAATGCACGGCCACGTTGAGCGGCATCGCGAACTGGTTCGTCGGCGTGTTGAACACGATGCCCGGCGTACAGGTCGCGAACGCGACGCAGGTGTCGGCGAGCGCGATCGCGACCGTCGCCGCCGGGCAGACGACCTGTGCGATTCCGGTGTTCGTGTGCCGCGCCTCGTCGGCCGCGCCGTACAAGGTCGGCGACTGGATCTCGTCGCCGTCCGGGTCGTCGTCGACCTACGGGCCGGGCAACTTCGGCTGGGCCGCGCTCGATGGCTCGACCAACGAGACGACCATCGCGAGCGAGCTGTCGGGCAACACCTGCAACATCACGTCGCCGCCCGATCTCGGCTCGACCGGCTTGAAGTCCGCGTCGCTGCGCGCCTGGAACACCCGCTTCGGCATCTATACGAACGGCGCGAACGGCTCGAGCGGCCAGCCCGACTTCACCGGCTATGCGTACGTCGGGCCGAAATACGGGCCGCCCGGCACGCCGGGCATCGTCGGCGATGCGTACACACAGTTCGTGCTCGATCGCGCCAGCTTCAAGTCCTACCAGGGCGACGGCGCGCCGCCGGCCGGCAGCGGCATCGCGACCAACGGGACGGCCACCGCGAGCAACTATCAGACGTACGGCGGCGATCGCCGGCTCGCGCTGGCGCCGGAGGGCGACTGCTCGACGCTGTCGGGCAGCAGCAGCAAGCTGCACGTCACGCAGTGGGACTGCGTGCTGATGCTCGATCCGTTGCCGTTCAGCCCGGGCGCGGGCGGCGTGGTCGCGCACCTCGAATATCTCGGCTCGACCGCATCGGGCTCGACACCTTGCGCGACGCACGGGCTGCCGGGCGTCGGCAGCTCGGCGGGCGTCAAGGTGCCGATGCTCGTTCAATAGAGGAGACGCGATCATGAAAAGGCTTCCGATGCACCGTTCGCGCATGCGCGGCGTGGCCGCCGTGGAGTTCGCGCTGGTGCTGATCCCGTTGATCGTGCTCGCGACCGGCGTGGCCGAGTTCGGCCGCGCGATCTACCAGTACGAGACGATCACCAAGGCGACCCGCAACGCCGCGCGCTACCTGTCCGTCTATCTGCCGAGCGACGCCGCCTATCCGCTTGCCGCGGCGCAGTGCCTCGTCGTCTACGGAAACACGACGTGCGGCGCGGCCGGCACCGAGCTGGTGCCGGGGCTCACCACGTCGATGGTGATCGTCTGCGACGCCGCGCACACGCCCGACTGCGCCGATGCGTCGGATCCGCCGCAGTTCGCGAACCTGCCGACCTACGACTCGAGCAACAACGCGCCGAGCGGCACCGCGACCGGCAGCATCAACGTCGTCGAAGTGAAGGTGAAGGGCTACACGTACCAGCCGATCCCAGCCTACCCGGGGCTGTCGTCGATCACGTTCGGCAACATCGTCACCGTGATGAGGCAAGTGTCATGAACGCACGCCATGTTCCGCTGTCGCGCCGCCGCGGCCAACGCGGCGCGACCATCGTCGAGTTCGCGTTGATCTCGTCGATTCTCGTCATGCTGCTGTTGGGCATCTTCGAATTCGGCCGGGTGCTGTTCTACTGGAACACGGCCACCGAGGCGATGCGGCTCGGCGCGCGCACGGCGATCGTGTGCGACGTGAACGCCGCCGGCATCGTCAAGCGCGTGAAGTCGATGCTGCCGATCCTGGCCGATGCGAACGTCGCGGTGACCTACACGCCGTCGGGCTGCGACGTGAGCAGCTGCTCGTTCGTGACGCTGAGCATCACGAACCTCACCGTCAAGACGATGGTCCCGTTCGTCAACGTCGCGCTCACTATGCCGCCTTTCACGACGACGCTCACGCGCGAAAGCCTGAATTCCTCGACCGGCGGATCAGCCTGTCAATAATTGCACGACGAGGCACAGTCATGATCAATATCCTCGTAGCTTCCGACGACACGGCCCGGCTCATGCGGATCGCGCGTCTCGTCAGCGACGCCGGCCGCTACCGCGTGACGCGCGCGGCCGGCCGTCCGTCGCAAATCGAGCATCGCACCGACGGGCTCGACTCGTTCGACATCCTGCTGATCGACAGCGGGCAGATCGATGCGGCTGAGCTGGCGGCGCTCGAACGCATCTGCCGGCAGCATCCGGGCCTGACCGGCATCCTGGTGAGCGCCGACGCATCGCCGCAGATGCTGCTGGACGCCATGCGCGCTGGCGCGCGCGACGTGCTGCAGTGGCCGATCGACACGGCCGCGCTCGCCCGTGCGCTCGAACGCGCGGCCGCGCAGAGCACGCGGCGCGACGGCGACGATACGCGGATCATCTCTTTCACGTCATGCAAGGGCGGCGCGGGCACGAGCTTCGTCGCGAGCAACGTCGCCTACGAGATCAGCGAGCAGTTCAAGCGGCGCGTGTTGCTGATCGACCTGAACCAGCAGTATGCCGATGCCGCGTTCCTCGTCAGCGACGAGACGCCGCCGTCGACGCTGCCGCAGCTGTGCGCGCAGATCGAACGGATCGACGGCGCCTTCCTCGATGCGAGCCTCGCGCACGTGACGCCGACCTTCCACGTGCTCGCGGGCGCGGGCGACCCGGTCAAGGCCGCGGAGATGCGCGAGGACGCGCTCGAGTGGATTCTCGGCGTGGCGGCGCCGCGCTACGACTTCGTGATCTTCGACATCGGCGTGAGCATCAGCGCGCTGTCGATGGTCGCGCTGGACCGCAGCGACCAGATCCAGCTCGTGCTGCAGCCCGCGATGCCGCATGTGCGCGCGGGGCGCCGGATGCTGGAAATCCTCGTGTCGCTCGGCTACTCGAGCGACCAGCTGCGGCTCGTGGTGAACCGGATGACGCGCACGGGCGAGCGCACCCGCACCGCGCTCGAGGAAGTGCTCGGGCTGCACGCGAGCACCACGATTCCGGATGACGCCGACACCGTGCGCGAAGCGATCGACCAGGGCTATCCGGTGTCGCGCCTGGCGCGCACCGCCGGCGTCGCGCGCGCGGTGCACGCGTGCGCGAAGCAGATCGTCGAAGGCGACGTGCGCACCCAGCCCGACGCGGCCAGCAGCGAACCGTTGATGTCCCGGCTGTTCGGCCGCAAGGCCACGCCGAAGCTCAAGTCCATGTGAATCTTTCGGGGAAACCATCATGTCATTGCGCGAACAGATGTCGTTGTATCGGACCCTGGCGCCGGCAACGGGCGCGGAGTCGGCCGGATCGGGCCATCCGTCGGTACGCGACGCGTATCAGAAGCTGCGCCGCGAGATTCATCTGGCGGTGCTCGAGCGCGTCGAGCTGGAGCGGCTGTCGCGGCTGCCGCAGGAGCAGGTCCGCCACGAGATCTCGGCGCTGATCTCGCGCATCCTCGACGAGGGGCGCATGCCGGCGAACGACATCGAGCGCCGCCAGCTCGCGATCGACGTGTACGACGAGATGTTCGGCTTCGGCCCGCTCGAGGCGCTGCTGCGCGACCCCGGCGTGTCCGACATCCTCGTGAACACGTACCGGCAGGTCTACGTCGAGCGCGGCGGCCGTCTGGAGCTGACCGACGTGACGTTCTACGACGACGCGCACCTGATGAAGGTGATCGAGAAGATCGTGTCGCGCGTCGGGCGCCGCATCGACGAATCGAGCCCGATGGTCGACGCGCGGCTGCCGGACGGCTCGCGCGTGAACGCGATCATTCCGCCGTCGGCGATCGACGGGCCGCTGCTGTCGATCCGGCGCTTCGCGGTCGACCCGTTGAAGATCGACGACCTCCTGCGCTTCCAGAGCCTCACGGAGCCGATGGCCGAGCTGCTCGAGGCGCTCGCGAAGGCGAAGGTGAACGTGCTCGTGTCGGGCGGCACCGGCAGCGGCAAGACGACGCTGCTCAACATCCTGTCGGGTTTCATTCCGCGCACGGAACGGATCGTGACGATCGAGGACGCGGCCGAGCTGCAGCTGCAGCAGCCGCACGTGCTGCGGCTCGAGACGCGGCCGCCGAACATCGAGGGCAAGGGCGAGATCACGCAGCGCACGCTGGTGCGCAACGCGCTGCGGATGCGGCCGGACCGCATCATCCTCGGCGAAGTGCGCGGCGCGGAAGCGCTCGACATGCTCAACGCGATGAACACCGGCCACGAAGGCTCGCTCGCGACGATCCACGCGAACACGCCGCGCGACGCGCTCACGCGGCTCGAGAACATGATCAGCATCGCCGGGCTGTCGCTGCCGCCGAAGACGATGCGCCAGCAGATCGCATCGGCGATCACGGTGGTCGTGCAGGCGTCGCGGCTCACCGACGGCAAGCGCAAGATCGTCAGCATCCAGGAGCTGACCGGGATGGAGGGCGACATCATCAACATGCAGGAAATCTTCACGTTCAAGCGGACCGGCATGAACGGCGACGGGTCGGTGCGCGGCTACTTCTGCGCGGCCGGCGTGCGGCCCAAGTTCGCGGAGCGGCTGCAGTCGTTCGGCATCAACCTGCCGGACGCGCTGTACGACCCGACGCGGCACTACGAGACGAACTGACGACGGCCGGAGGCCTCATGGACTCGATCTTTTACGGTTTTGTGATTCTCACCTTCGTCGCGGTCGTGCTCGCGATCGAGGGCGTCTATCAATGGTGGAACGCGCGGCACGGCAATGCCGCACGCCGGATCGAATCGCGCTTGCGCGCGATGTCGGCCGGCGGCAGCGTGCAGCAGGAGCGGATGTCGATCCTGAAGAAGCGCATGCTCGACGACTCGAAGCCGTTCGACCGGCTGCTGCTGCGCGTGCCGCGCGTACAGTCGCTCGATCTGGTGCTGCAGCAGTCCGGCCTCGACTGGACGGTCGCCAAGCTGGTCGTGCTGAGCGGTGCGTTGTGCGCGGCCACCGCGCTGGTGCTGAGCGTCACGCCGCTGCCGCTCGTCGCGGTGCTGCCGGTCGCGCTGTTCGCCGGCTGCATCCCGACGCTGTACGTGACGCGGCATCGCCGCCGCCGCATGCTCAAGCTCGAGCGGCAACTACCGGACGTGTGCGACATGATCGCGCGCGCGCTGCGCTCGGGCCACTCGTTCACGAGCGCGCTCGGGATGGTCGGCGAGGAGTTTCCGGAGCCGATGAGCGGCGAGTTTCGCATCACCTTCGACGAGATCAACTACGGCGTGTCGCTGCACGATGCGCTGGTGAATCTCGCGACGCGCGTGCCGGCGAACGACCTGCGCTACTTCGTGATCGCGGTGCTGATCCAGCGCGAGACCGGCGGCAATCTCGCCGAGCTGCTCGACAGCATCGCGGCGCTGGTGCGCGAGCGCTTCAAGCTGTTCGACAAAGTCCGCGTGCTGTCGGCGGAAGGGCGGCTGTCGGCGTGGATTCTCGGCCTGCTGCCGTTCGGCACCGCCGGGATGATGGCCGTGCTGAACCGCGAGTTTCTGTCGGTGCTCTGGCAGGACCCGGCGGGCGTCAAGATGGTCGGCGCGATGCTGACGTCGATGGCGTTCGGCCTGCTGTGGATCCGCCGGATCATCCGGATTCGCGTCTGACGCGTGTCTCAGGCTTCACGAACCGATTCGAGGCTGTCATGCAAAACCTGAGCGTAGTACATACCGTGATGCTCGCCGGCTTGTTCCTGTTCGTCGCGGGCGGCGTGCTGGTCGCGATGCTGCTGTTCGCGCCGCGCAACCTGCAGCGCCGGCTTCAGCAGGCCAGCGGCGCGAGCGTGGCGGTCGGCGCGGCCGGCGCCGGAGCGGACGACGCCGGCGCGCCCGGCCCGCGCTGGATCGCGCGGCTCGTCGAGCTGTCGCAACCGATCTCCAAGCTGTCGGTGCCGCAGGACGGCTGGGAGAACTCGCCGCTGCGGGTGCGGTTGATGAATGCCGGATGGCGCGACCCGAGCGCGGCCGGGCTCTACTTCACCGCGAAGACGGTGCTGGCGCTGACCTTGCCGGGCGCCGCGCTGCTCGCGCTCGCCACGACGCGGCTCGCCGATCAGCGCATGCTGCTGTCGTTCATCCTCGTCGCGCTGGCCGGCATCGGCTACTACCTGCCGAACTTCGTCCTGTCGCGCCGCATCACCAAGCGTCAGCGGACGATCTTCGAGGATTTCCCCGACGCGCTCGACCTGCTGACGGTTTGCGTCGAGGCCGGGCTCGGGCTCGATGCGGCGTTGATGCGGGTCAGCGAGGAGCTGCGCTTTCGCAGCGAAGTGGTCTCGGGCGAACTCGACCTGCTGCTGCTCGAAATGCGCTCGGGCTTCACCAAGGACACGGCATTGCGCAACCTCGCGCTGCGCACCGGCGTGGAAGACATCGAGTCGTTTTGCGCGATGCTGATCCAGGCCGACCGGTTCGGCACGAGCGTCGCCGAATCGCTGCGCGTGCTGTCGGACATGCTGCGCACGCGGCGGCGCATGCGCGCCGAGGAGCGCGCCGCGCGCATCGCGCTGAAGCTGCTGTTCCCGCTGATCTTCTGCATCTTCCCCGCGCTGATGGGCGTGCTGCTCGGGCCGGCGATGATTCATGTGTACCGCGTGCTGCTGCCGAGCTTCGCGACCATCGGCCAGTAAGCGGCGCGGCGCGGCCGGCCGCGCCGTGGATCGGCGCGCCGGCTGCGCGGCATCGCGAGCCGGCACGGCAACCGTCTTCATGGGAGGCTCGTCGTCCCCCGGGCGGCGTCGCGAGACAGGCCGATCATAGCGGCGTCAACGCAACCCGGACCCATGGTCGACCCTGGACGTGGCCGTAGTCCACCGCCCGCGCGGGTGGCCCCCTACGGCCATTGGAACGCACGGCGCGCGTGCGAGCCACGCGCGATGCGGCGCGCGCGAGCCGCGATCGCGTTGCACGGCCCGATGCCGTCCGTCACCCGTCACCCGTCACCCGTCACCCGTCACCCGTCACCCGTCACCCGTCACCCGTCACTGAAAGTGATGCACGTACCGTAGCACCATCCGCGTGCCCTGCGGGCGGTTGCGCGCATAGGTCTCGAAGTAGGCGTTGAACATCACGTGGTCCTGCGGCGAGAAGCTGTACATCGCGCCCGGTCCGATCGCGAACACCGCTTCCCGCGTGCCCGCCACGTCCTGCCCGTTCGCCTTCATGTCGGTGGTCTGACGCAGCCAGTAGCCGTTCAGCCCGAGCCGCAATCCGGGGCGCACCTCGTACTCGGTCGCGAAGTTCGCATGCACGGCCTGACCGGCCTGCGTCGACGTCACGTCCGGCCCGAGCGAGGCGGCCGGCGCGTGATTGGTTGCATTCCACAAGTAATGCAGCCGCCACGACACGGTCCACTTCGGCGTGATCCAGAAGGTGGCGGCCCAGTACGGATCGAACGACCAGAAATGACTGCCCGGATTGATCGCGCGCGTGCGGTCGTACGCGCCGGTCGGCGCGATGAACTGGAATTCCACCCGCTGCGCGAAGCGCGGTCCGTGCGCGCCCATCACCGGGTCGAACTGCACGAACGGGCCGATCAACAGATCGCCGAAGCCCGCACGCGCGTTCAGCGCGACGTTGCCGATGCCGTCGTCGGTATGGACCGAGCCGACCCACGGCAGGATCACGTCGAGCCCCGGATGCATGCCGCCGAACGTCAGCGGCGCCTGGTAGACGAGCTGGCTCAGCCCCGCGAACAGGTCGATGTCCTGCTTCGGCAGCCCGACCTTGTTGCCCGCGTTGTCGTTGACGCGGCCGGCCGTGTAGTACTCGAGGTACTGCGTGCCGTACCAGCCGGAGCCGGCCGGCGGCAGCCCGTCGACGAAGCTCGTCATCCCCAGGTTGACCGACGGCAGGTCGGCCGCCTGGGCCGGCGCGTGGACGGCCAGGCCGGCGACCACGATGCCCGCGATCGCGAGCAGGCGAGAGCCGCAATTCTTCATCACCACCTCCTGTTGCGTTATGAGTAGAGCCGGTCAAACGGCGCGTGCGAGATCCGGGTGCGCGCAGAGCGCGCGATATTCGCCGGCATGGAAGACCAGCGGTGCCTTGCCGAACGCGTCGAACGCTTCGATCCGGCCGATGAACAACAGGTGGTCGCCGCCTTCGTAATGGCCGACGTTGCGGCACACGAAGCGCGCGCTCGATCCGTGCAGGCACGGCACGCCGCCGGCTTCGGCGTCGTCGTGCGGCACGCCGTCGAACTTGTCGGCGCGCGGCGTCGCGAAGCGGCGCGACAGCTCGAGCTGGTCGTGCGCGAGGATATTGATCGCGAAGTGCGTGGCCGCAACGAAATCCGGCCGGC
This sequence comes from Burkholderia sp. B10, assembly GCF_004368385.1. Classification (NCBI taxonomy): domain Bacteria; kingdom Pseudomonadati; phylum Pseudomonadota; class Betaproteobacteria; order Burkholderiales; family Burkholderiaceae; genus Burkholderia; species Burkholderia sp. B10. Next base: position 60,818 of record NZ_PQMX01000036.1, read on the forward strand.
TCGGCGCCACCTTGCGCAGGCTCCACAGCAGCAGCGGCGGATCGAGCGACAGCGACGAGAACGAATTGGCGGTAAGCCCGACCTTGCGGCCGTCGGCGGCGCGCGTGGTGATCACGGTGACGCCGGTCGGAAAATGCCCGAACGCGGCGCGCAGTTGCAGCGGATCGACGGCGGCGAGAGGGGAGGAAGCGCTGGCGTTCATCGCGCTTGCTCCGAACGTGCCGCGTGTTCGCGGATCATCGCGGCGCACGCGGCCGGCTCGAACCACCACGGCGCGAAGCGGCGCGGGTCGTCGAAGCCGTCGACGAGCGTCGCGGCCAGCGTCGGATACTGGCCGGCCGCGCCGAGCAGTTCGAGCACGTGCGGCGGCGGCGGCGTGAGCAGCGAGTTGGTCCAGCGCACGACGTGCTGCGCGTAGGCCCAGTAGCGTTCGAACGTGTCGTGCATCCAGCCTTCGTCGAACGGCGCGGCCTCGCGCGTGAGGATCGCGTCGCCGTAAACCTTCGCGCATTTCGCCGCGTTGTTCGAGCCCTGCCCGGTGATCGGGTCGTTCACGACCACCGCGTCGGCCATGCCGAACACGGTGCGGCCCGACGGCAGCCGCAACAACGGCTTGCGCACGGTCGGCGTGAAGCGCCCGGCGAGCGTGCCGTTCGGATCGGTCAGCTCGACGTCGCGGCAGCGCTCGAATTCCCACGGCACGTAGCGTTGCAGGAACGACAGGCTGCGGTCGAGGTGCTGTTCGGGCGTTTTCACGTCGGCCCAGCAGTCGAGCGGGCCGCCCGGAATGCCCTCGAACACCATGATCTCGCACGGGCCGGTCGTGGTCAGCGCCGGAAACACGAAGTATTCGCCGATGCCGGGCAGCAGGTTGAAGCGCACGCGCGCATACGGCTGGCTCGGCGTCATGCCCTTCACGTAGGTCAGCGCGAGCGCGCGTTGCGGGCGCTCGAACGCGCTGCGCGCGTCGTCGCGGCCCAGCAGGTTGACGATGTCGCCCTTGCCGGCCGCGAGCAGCACGAGATCGTGGCTGCTCGCGAGCGCTTCGAGCTCCGCTATGCCGACGTCGCAGATGCGCACGTCGGCGCCGCGGTCGCGGACTGCGTCGAGCCAGTCGGCCATCTTCACGCGCTGGTCGACCGACTGCGCGTAGCGGGTCAGGCGCGACGACCAGTCGATCGCCTTGCGGCCGCCGCCGTCGGGATGCGGCACCGCGACGCCGATCCCCTCGATGGACGGGCACGCTTCTTCCCAGTGGTTCAGGCCGGCATCGCGCTCCAGCTGCAGCGCGGTGTGGAACATGCATTGGCTCGACATCACCTTGCCGGAGCGGATCTGCTGCGCGTCGCGGTTGGTCGCGAGCGTGACGTGATAGCCGTGGTCGAGCAGCGTGAAAGCGAGTTGAAGGCCGGACTGGCCGGCACCGACGATGGCGATGCGCTTCATGATGAAATCCTTGGTATGACGAATCAATCGGGTCGTGATGCGGCGCGGCGAATCGGCTTGCCGCTATTGCGCGAGCTGCGGGATCGCCGGCACGGCCTGCTCGGGGCCCATCGCGGAATAGCCGCCGTCCACCGCGTAGTCGGCGCCGGTGACGAAGCTCGCCGCGTCGCTGCACAGGAACGTGACGACCTGCGCGACTTCCGACGGGTCGCCGACGCGCCCGAGCAGATGAAACGGCGCGGCCACGCGGTCCGTCTTCGCGCGGTCGCCGTGCGTCATCTCGTCCATCACGCGCGACCAGGTCCAGCCCGGCGACACCGAGTTCACGCGGATCCGGTCCGCCGCGAGATCCATCGCCATGCTGCGGGTGAGCTGGCGCATCGCGGCCTTCGAGGTCGGGTAGAGCCAGCGGCCCGTCTGCGCGCATTGCGCCGAGATCGAGCTGAAGTTGACGATCGCGCCGCCGCCGCGTCGCACCAGGTGCGGATGCACGGCCTTGACCAGCATCGCCGCCGATACGACGTTGACGTCCATCGCCGCGAGCCAGTCGCGGCGCGTCGCGCGGATGCCGTCGTCGACGTAGCTGCATGCGAGGTTGATCAGCAGATCGATCGCGCCGAAGCGCTCGACGACGGCCGCCACCGCGTGCTCGATCGCACGATCGTCGGTGATGTCTGCGGCGATGAACATCGCGTGCTCGCCGAGCGTGTCGGCGACGCGCGCGCCGTTCTGCACGTCGAGGTCGACGATCGCGACGCACGCGCCGGCGCGCACCAGATCCTGCGCGACCGCCGCGCCGATCAGCGTGGCGCCGCCGGTGACGATCGCGACTTTGCCTGCCAGAGCTGTCATGGGGTGTCTCCTGGAATGATTGAGTGAAGGCGACGCGCTCGCGGTGCGGGCCGTCGCTCGGGCGCTTACGCGCTGTCGCGCCAGTGCTGCATCAGCCGGTTCGACGGCACCGTTTCGTCGAGCAGCTTGCGCGCCGTCTCGACGCCGGCGACCGGCAGCCCGGCCGCGTCCAGCAAGCCGATCTGCACGAGCACGCTGGCCTGGTCCCAGTAGATGTGCTCGTGATACAGCTTGTTGCCGCGGAACTTGACGATCGCGACGAGCGGAATCTCGACGCGTTTGCCGGTCGGCGTGACGCCGGGCAGCATCCAGTCGATCTCGGTGGTGTGGGTGAAGCAGAACAGCAGTTCGTCGACGATCTGGCTCGCGCCGATCGTGCGCGAGATCGGCGTAATCGTCGTGTCGGGCGGGTTCGCATGCACGAAGTGATGCGTGTAGAAGCGCTTGAGCTCGTCGTGGCCGACGCCGCCGGTCAGCGTTGGGATATGGTTCACGTACGGTTGCGCGACCATCGTGGCCATCGTCGCGTCGACGTTGCGCGTGTCGAATTCGTGGCGCAGGTGTTCTTCCCACAGTGCGGACAGATCGTAGTGCGGGCCGAGCGCCGCACGGAACGCGGCGATCGCGCGCTGATGCGCCATCACGGCGGCCGCCTTGTCGAAGTGATCGCCGCCGCTGCGCGCGAACGCATGGTCGACGCCGGGATACACGTACACCTCGACGCCATCGCGGCCGCTCAGCGCTGCGGCGATGCGCGCCTGCGCGTCCGGCGGGCAGAAGCGGTCCTGGGCGGCGATCTGCAGCACGAGCCGGCCGCGCACGCCGGCCGCCTCGTCGAGCGCGTGCTCGATCCCGACGCCGTAATAGCTGACCGCGGCCGCCACGTCCGGCAGCCGGCACGCGGCCAGATAGGCGAGCTTGCCGCCCAGGCAGAAGCCGAGCACGCCGACCTTGCCCGTGCACTCCGGCCGGCCGGTCAGCGCGGCCAGCGCGGCGGCGACGTCGTCGACGCCGTCGTTTTCGTCGTAGTCGCGGTACAGCGCCATCGCGCGCTCGAAGTCCGGCGCGGTGTAACCGAGCTCGATGCCCGGCGCCTGACGCCAGAACAAATCGGGCACGAGCACCGTATAGCCTTCTTCGGCGTAATAGTCGGCCACGTCGCGCATCGTCGCGTTCGCGCCGAAGATTTCATGGCACAACACGATACCGGGCCCCTTGCCGGCCGCCGGCGTGCTCAGATACGCGCGAAACGTGCCGCCGTGCGGCGACGGAACCTCGATGTGTCGTCCTTTCATGCGTCCCTCCCTTCGGTGCGTTGCTTGGATGGACCCAGTATTGGCGGACGAAATTGGCACTTCTATCCGCTTTCTTCGGCCGGTATCCGCGGATTCCGGAAACCTGCGGCGCGCCATGCGGCGCCGCGGCCGGTACGCGGCGCACTGCGGGTATGTGCGGATGCGGAAGACCCGCGCAGTTTTCTACGATGCGCGAACGGTCCGCTTCTTGCGTGATGGGCGTGGGGCTTGCGCGCGCGACGGCGCGGACTGTCCGGATAGTCCGGGTGCTATCCGGATCGTGCGACGGGCTTCCCAGGAATCGGGAACACGTGCACTGCGCAAGTGCGATCGGGCACGACGGGAGAACTTCGATGGGGCAATTTACGGGAACGGGCTGGCTGGGCGAGGCCGCCTGTTTCAATCGCGACACGCTGTTGCTGCAGTCGAACGACGTCGACGAGGTGCGCGCGCGCGTGGCCGACGTGTTCAAGCCGCATCGGCTCACGCCGACCGGCGCCGCGCACGCGCTGCACGGCTGCATGCATCACGCGCGCTGGGGCAACCTGTCGCTGAACCTGCTCGACTACGGCGGGCAGGTGGCGATCGAGCCGGGGCCGCTCGAACACTTCTATCTGCTGCAGATACCGTTGCGCGGGGATGCCGAGATCGAGTGCGGCGCGGCGCGCTTCGTGTCGTCGCCCGACACCGCGTCGCTGCTGTCGCCGACGCTGCCGGTCCGGATGCAGTGGGGCGACGCGTGTCCGCAGGTGATCCTGCGCGTCGAGCGCGAGGTGATGGAGCGGCATGCGCGGCGCCATTTCGGCGACGAGCGCCGCGCGCCGGTGGAGTTCGAGCCGGAGTTCAGCCTCGCGTCGCCGCAGGGCGCGTGCCTCGCCCAGATGCTGCCGATGCTGGCCGACGCGATCGCAACCGACGGGCATCCGTTGCGCCATCCGCTCGCGTTCGAGCAGTTGGAGTCGACGCTGCTGAACCTGCTGCTGTACGGCCATCCGAACAGCATACGCAACGGCGCACGTCCGGCGCCGGCGCCGCTCGCGCCGTTCTACGTGCGGCGCGTCGAGGAGTACATCCGCGCGCATCTCGACGAGCCGTTGACGATCGAGCGCCTGGCCGAATTGGCGGGCGTGAGCCCGAGCACGCTGTTCGCCGGGTTTCGCAACCGCCACGGCAGCACGCCGATGGCGTATCTGCGCCAGTTGCGGCTGCAGCGCGTGCGCGACGAATTGCTCGACGACGCGACGCCGGGGCTCGCGTCGGTGACGGACATCGCGCTCAAATGGGGCTTCGCGCACCTCGGGCGGTTCGCGATCGAATACAAGCGGGCGTTCGGGGAATCGCCGTCGGCCACGCTCCGGATGCGACGCGCGCGATGCTGACGGGGCGATGACAACACACGCGCGGTTGCGAAAGTCTCGCACATGCGTGAAGTGCGAGCTTGACGCAGGTCACGAACGCGGACGATGCCACCGCGCTGCGTAGGGGCACCCGTCGTCGCGTGCGTCGGAGGTCTAGGATGAATGACGTCATCCTCGATCGACGGAGCGCACATGAAGATCAGCGAGCCCATGCAGGCGCCATCCGCGCCCGCCACGCCGCCGCTGCTGCAACTCGGGCTGCGGCCTTTCTATCTGACCGGCGCAGGGTTCGCGAGCATCGCCGTCGCGGTGTGGCTCGCGGCTTGGCACGGTGTGCCGGCCGCGGGGCGCGCGGGCGCGATGACCGGCCTCATGTGGCATGTGCACGAGATGATCTTCGGCTTCGTCGCCGCGATCGTCGTGGGCTTTCTGCTGACCGCCACGCGCGCGTGGACGTCGCGCGAGACGCTGCGCGGCCCCGCGCTCGGAGCCCTGTGGCTGCTCTGGCTCGCCGGACGCGTGCTCGTCTGGTCGGGGCCGGCCGTGCCCGCGGCGATCGTCGATGCGCTGTTCCTGCCCGTGACCGCCGCCGTGCTGCTGCGCGTGCTGCTGGCCGCGAAGAACCGGCACAACGTGTTCCTGCCGGTCGCGCTGCTGCTGTTCGGTGCGCTCAACGTGCTGTTCCATGTGGCCGTGACGACCGGCCGCGCGGATCTCGCGCTGCGCGCCGCCTACGCGGCGACGGGGCTCGTCGTGTTCTTCGTCGCGGTGATCACGGGCCGCATCGTGCCGATGTTCACGATGAACGCGATCCCCGGCTTCACGATGCGCCGCTTCCGGCTCGTCGATACGCTCGCGGGGCCGGCGGTCGCGCTCACGCTGTTCGCTGATGCGCTCGGCGCACCCGGCGCATTGCTGATCGCCGCCGCGCTCGCGACTGCGGTGCTGCATGCGTGGCGCATCGTCGGGTGGCGCTCGTGGCGCGTCGGCAAGCGGCCGATCGTGTGGATTCTGCACGTGTCGTGTCTGTGGATTCCGATCGGCTTCGTGCTGCTCGCGTTGTCGGTCGCCGGCGTGGTCGCGCACTCGCTCGCCGTGCATGCGTTGACGGTCGGGGCGATCGGCGGCGCGATCGTCGCGATGATCACGCGCACCGCGCTCGGCCACACGGGGCGCATGCTCGTCGCCGGCCCGTGGGAGCAGCTGTGTTACTGGCTGGTGATCGTCGCGGCGGTGCTCCGCGTGTTCGGGCCACTCGTGCCTGGGGTGGGCTACGTCGTGTGGCTCGATGCGTCCGCTGCTTGCTGGATCGTGGCATTCGCCGCGTATGCCGTGCATTACGCGCCGATCCTGATGTCGCCGCGCGCGGATGGTCGCAGGGATTGACGGGCGTGCGACCGGACCGCGCGTATGTGTGAAGCGCCGCCGCATTCCCGGCGCAGCAGGCCGCGGCCGGCGCGATCGTGACGCACCCGCAGAATGCACGACGCCGGCTAAACCTCGCGGTTTGCCGGCGTCGTCATGCGGCGCGACCGGCTGCGTGGCCGGCCGGTCGGATGGGGATCAGAAATGCACGACGGTGCGGATCGACTTGCCTTCGTGCATCAGGTCGAACGCTTCATTGATTTCGGTGAGCGGCTTCGTGTGCGTGACGAACGGTGCGAGCTGGATCTTGCCGGCCATTGCGTCCTCGACCATGCCCGGCAGTTCGGAGCGGCCCTTGACGCCGCCGAACGCGGTGCCGAGCCAGCGGCGGCCGGTGACGAGCTGGAACGGACGCGTCGAGATTTCCTGGCCGGCGCCCGCGACGCCGATGATGACGGACTGGCCCCAGCCGCGGTGCGCGCATTCGAGCGCCGCGCGCATCACGTTGACGTTGCCGATGCACTCGAAGCTGTGGTCGACGCCCCAGCCGGTCATCTCGACGATCACCTGCTGAATGGGCTTGTCGTAATCGCTCGGGTTCACGCAGTCGGTCGCGCCGAACACGCGCGCGAGGTCGAACTTGCCGGGGTTCGTGTCGACCGCGATGATGCGGCCGGCCTTCGCGAGCTTGGCGCCCTGGATCACCGCGAGGCCGATGCCGCCGAGGCCGAACACGGCGACGGTGTCGCCTTCCTGCACCTTGGCGGTGTTCTTCACCGCGCCGAGGCCGGTCGTGACGCCGCAGCCGAGCAGGCAGACCTGCTCAGGGTTAGCGTCGGGGCTGATCTTGGCGAGCGACACTTCGGCGACGACCGTGTATTCGCTGAAGGTCGAGCAGCCCATGTAGTGATAGACCGGCTGACCGTTGTAGCTGAAGCGGGTGGTGCCGTCCGGCATCACGCCCTTGCCCTGCGTCGCGCGCACCGACACGCACAGGTTGGTCTTGCCGCTCTTGCAGAACAGGCACTCGCCGCATTCGGCGGTGTACAGCGGAATGACGTGGTCGCCCGGCTTGACGCTCGTCACGCCTTCGCCGACTTCGACCACGATGCCGGCGCCCTCATGGCCCAGCACGGCGGGGAACAGGCCTTCCGGATCGTCGCCCGACAACGTGAACGCATCGGTGTGGCATACGCCGGTGTGCGTGATCTTGACGAGCACCTCGCCCTTGCGGGGCGGCTCGACGTCGAGCTCGACGATCTGCAGCGGCTTGCCCGCCTCGAATGCAACTGCGGCACGTGATTTCATGGGAATCCTTTAAGTAATCATCGAATGAATCGGCACGTCGACGATCCCGTATCGGTCAGCGCAAATACGACCGGACGAGCGTCACGATATCGTCGATCGACCCGGAAGCGGGGCGCGTCGCGTCCGCGAGCTGGGTGAATTCCTCGCGCAAATGGCTTTCGAGCACGCCGGCCATCACGCCGTTGATCGCGCCGCGAATCGCAGCCAGTTGCTGGAGTATCGGGCCACAGTCCGCGCCGTCTTCCAGCGCTTGCTCGAGCGCGTTCAGTTGCCCGCGCACGCGGCGCACGCGGGTCAGGACGCGCTTCTTTTCTTCGGGGGAATGCGGCATGGGATCGTGGGCTCCGGATACTGGGGGGCAGTATAGAGGAATGTCGGGGGGAGGTATAC